>JADGNS010000898.1 GCA_017883355.1 Candidatus Solibacter sp. | reverse complement strand
GCTGCCCGGCTGCAGTTGAGCGCGCCCGAGGTGCTCGATGTCTCCGGCGAATCGGAGGCGACTCGAAAACTGTATGGGCTGGACGAGAAAGCGACCGAGGATTTCGGGCGGAACTGCCTGATCGCGCGCCGGCTGCTGGAGCGGGGTGTCCGTTTCGTTCAGGTGTGGAGCGGCGCCGACAACGGTTTTCCACGGCGCAACTGGGATAGCCACGAAAATCTTGCCAGGGACCACGCGGAGATGGCTGCCGGCATGGACAAGCCCACCGCCGCCCTGATCCGGGATCTGAAATCGCGAGGTCTTCTGGAAGACACCATCGTCTTCTGGACCACGGAATTCGGCCGCATGCCATGCAGCCAGGGAGCCAAAGGCCGGGACCACAATCCGTTCGCCTTCACGGTGTGGCTGGCCGGCGGCGGAATCAAGGGCGGCGTCAGTTACGGCGCGAGCGATGAGTGGTCTTACAAGGTTGCCGAAAAGCCCGCATACTGTTACGACGTGCATGCCACCGTATTGCGCCTGCTGGGCATCGATCACACCCGGTTGACCTACCGGCATAACGGCATAGACCGCCGTTTGACGGACGTACATGGGCAGGTGATCCAGGAACTGCTGTCGTAACACTCGCAACAAAACTACTGTTCGAAAAAATACTTGCCAGTAACCGATTCGTGACATACAATCCCTCTAACGCTTCTCACTGAGGGGAAAACAATGCGCCACGTTCGCGTCGCCGTACGGCGGGTCGTCCTCGCCACCGCAGCCATTCTGTCGATTTCCAGCTTGGCTTTCAGCCAGGCTCAAACCGCATCCTTGTCGGGCACCGTGTCGGATCAGAGCTCCGCTCCCATCGCAGGCGCGGCCGTGGAAGCCAAGGAAGACCATACCGGCGTGACCGCACGCACGATCACGTCGGAAGCCGGCATTTACGTCTTTCCGAGCCTGCCGCCGGGCATGTGGACTGTCGGCGCGGAGAAGCCGGGGTTTAAGCGGTTGGTGCAGAGCGGAATCGAACTCTTCATCGCGCAACGGCAAGTACTCGATTTGAAGCTGGATGTCGGCGACGTCAAACAGAGCGTCGAGGTGACGGCGAATCAGTCGCTGCTGGAGACGGACACCAGCGAGCGCGGCCAGGCGCTGACTCCGAAGATGTATCAGACCCTGCCGTTATGGTCGGGAGGCCTCCAGAATCCGTCGGCTTTTCTGGGGTATATGGCGAACGTGAACTCCGGCGGGGAACTGAGCATCGCCGGCTCTACCGGGCGCTCGCGGGAGCAACTCATCGACGGCACCAGCAACGTGATCCCGGAGTCGGGGGGCACGGTATTCAATCCACCTTCGGCCGAAGCCTTCGGGGAAGTCAAGTTACTGGTGGGCACCTATACCGCCGAATACGGGCGGGTCGGTGGCGGAATCGAGATCTTCACCACGCGGAGCGGCACCAACAGTTACCACGGTACCTGGGCCTACAACATGCGGCGGGACATTTGGGAAGCGGCCGGCTGGAGCATCAACCAGAACCGCAACAACGCGCCTGGCTTCCGGCCGAAGGATCGCTTGAACGCCACCAGCGGCGGAATCGGCGGCGCCGTCTGGATTCCGAAGGTTTACAACGGCAAGAACCGGACGTTCTTCTACTTCACCAGCGATAACGATCTGCGGCCGGTCGCGCCTGCTTCGATTGTTAACACCGTGCCGACCACCGCCGAAACGCAGGGCAACTTCAGCCAGATCTCCCAGTTGATCTACGATCCGGCGAGCACCACCGGCTCCGGCGCCACCGCCACCCGGACGCCGTTCGCCAACAATACGATTCCCACCAGCCGCTTCAGCAAGATTGCCGCGAACATCATACCGGTCATCCCGGGGCCCAACGGCGGTACGCTGTCGAACAACCACGCCTACGTCAATACGTCCCAGGTGACGGACCACGTGTGGTCGCTCAAGATCGATCACATTTTCAGCGAAAAGAACCGCATCGGTTACTTCCAGTCGCTGGATAGCCAGCTCACGCACGCGGTTTCGGATTTTGACGGTCCCTTGGGCACGGCGCTGGGCGATCAGTATCAGAAGCCGCGGATTTTCCGCGTCAATCACGACTACACGTTCTCGCCAACCGTTTTACTGCACAGCACGTATGGATACTCGCGGACCGTGCAGGTCTGGTTTGTGCCGGCGCAGAGCGGTTTCGCGTCGAAAGCGGGTTTCTTGGGGCTCACCGGCGATTCCGACGCGACGCCGGTGATTCAGTTCGCCGCCGCCGACGCCTATACTGCCTGGGGCATGCAGCAAGGCAAGGTCAACAACGGGGGCCAGAACAACTACACCCACCAGGCCGACCAGGGCCTGACCGTGATCAAGGGCAAGCACGAGTTCAAGATGGGCTGGGATATGCGGCGCTTGCAGACCCTGGGCCACGATCTGGCCACGACCAACGGTACGTATGTTTTCGCGCGCGCGGAAACCGCCAATCCCGCGGCCACCGGCACCACCGGAAACTCGTTCGCCAGCTTCCTGCTGGGCCTGCCCGATTCGGCCAGCGCCGCCGCCACGCCGGTGCAGGACGGCAACATTCACTACGAGTACTACGGTTTCTATTTTCAAGACAATTGGAAAGTCAACAGCAGGCTGACGCTGAACCTGGGCTTCCGCTATGAGATTCCCATTAACTGGTATGCGCCCACCATGGGGACGGTTTCGCTGACCACGCCAAATCCGGCCGCCAACAATTACCCGGGCGCTTACGTGTTCCCCGGCAGCGGACCCAACCGGCTCGGAGTCAAGCGATTCTGGCCCACGGATTACTCCAACATCGGGCCGCGGTTGGGCTTCGCTTACCAGATCGCGCCGAAGACCGTTCTGCGCGGCGGCTTCGGCATCTTTTACGAAGGCACCAGCAATGGCGGCTGCGGATGTACGCTCGGCGCCAACGGATCGTTCGCGCAGGTCTCCGACGGCCTGACCGCGCCGTTCCAGTGGGATGGAGGCATCCCCAAACCGGCCGGCTACCAGCCACCGCCCTTCCTGAGCCCCAGCATCGGCAACGGCCTGGCGGTGGATTACATGGGGCCCACCTTCGGCAAGGCGCCCCGCATCTTCAACTGGAGTTTGAACCTGCAGCGCGAGATCGCGAAGTTCCTGGTGGAGGTGGATTACGCGGGCAATCGCGGCCACAGTCTGAATTCCACCATCGATTTGAACCAGGTGAATCCTTCTTACCTCTACCTCGGGTCGCTGCTGCAGCAGCAGATC
>JADGNS010000897.1 GCA_017883355.1 Candidatus Solibacter sp. | reverse complement strand
ATGATCGGCGACCTGAATCGCTACACCCAGTTCCAGGTGGCGCAGTCGATGCCCATCGCCGCGGCCAACGAAGGCGGCGGTGCGGCGGGCATGGGCGCCGGGCTCGGCGCCGGAATGGTGATGGCGCAGCAGATGATGAATGCCATGAAGCCGGCGGCTCCGCCCGAGCCGGCTCCGCCCTCTCCGCAAGCTCCCGCCGCGTCCGCGGCTCCGTCCGCGGTGGGCGCTACCAAGTTCTGCCTGAACTGCGGTAAGCCGATTCCCAAGCCGGCGCGCTTCTGCCCGGAGTGCGGCGGCGCGCAACAATAGCTACCAACGTCTGTCTGTAGCGTTGGACCAGTTTGTCATGTTTTGCGATTCGCCTTCCATGCGCTCGAAGACCGACTGTATGGCCACACGGCCGGGTCCGGTGAGGCGCAGCCACAGATAGCGATTGCCCCAGGAACCCCAACTGGTGAACTGCGCGCTGGGGTGTTCGAAATGAAGCTGCATCCCTACCGTGGGGTCCTTGAATACCAGGGCCGTGGGCTTCACCAGAATGGTCTGCCTGGGCGCCAGGTCGCGCACGAAGATATTGCCGCCGGCGTGGAGCAGCAGCAGCCCCGGAGTCTGCGGCGCGGCGAAGCGGTCCATAAAGCATCCCACCGGGTAATGGGTCTCGGTATCGTCGCCGTTCTTGGTGGAGAACCAGATGCCCGTCTGGAACCAGTCGTAGGTGACGCTGGTGGTGGCGGCGAGCAGCATGTGCTCCCGGACATCGATGGATTGGCCCGGCTGTAGGGCGACGGGGATCAGCTCGCCCGGATCGTCCTTGGAGAACGCGATGTGGCCGGGACCCTCGGCCTGCGTCATGATGAGCGGCAGGCCCGCGAACATTCGCTTCCAGGCGCCTTTGAGCGACATGTTGGTGATGTTCACCTGGGGGTCTTTCCAGAGCAGGACGTGGTGCGCGAAGTAGACGCTGTCGCCGGCGGCCAGGTTCATGTCCGCCACCGGTACATAGAGTCCCTCGATCTGGCAGGAGGAATTGCCCACCTGGAGCTTGGCCATGTCCTTGCGGGCGGGCATCTTGGTCCAGCCGCTTTCCGCGGCGGCGGCCGCCAGCTTCACCGTGGCGCCACAGCGCGGACAGGCCGGCTGCGAACGATCCACCTCGGCCCCGCACCAGTTGCACCGCCCGCCCACCGCGACTGCCGCGGCCGCCGGGTTCGCCGCCGGGCGCAAGGGCGGGGGCAGGGGCGCAGGCGGGGGCGCGGCAGCTCCCGCGGGACGCTTCACCACCTGGCCGCACGTAACGCAGAAGTTCTGTTCTTCGAGAATGGGGTTACCGCAGGTTATGCAGAACATGTTGGTTACTCGGTCTTGTGGTGGACGTACATCGACTGGATGCCGACGCGGCCGGGGCCGGTCATTCTCGCCAGGCTCATGTTGGTGCCGCCGAAGAAGCCGGTGCCGAGCTTCTGGAACTCCACGTTCATGGTGACGGAGGAATCCTTATAGAGGAACGCGCCGGGTTCCACCATGATGCTTTCGCCTTCGCCCAGCCGGCGCTCGAATACATTGCCGTAGCCGTGCAGGATCAGCAGGCCGGGAGCGCTGGTAGTGACGAACCGGTCCATGTACATTCCCTGGCCGCCGAAGAGGATGTTGGACAAACCTTTGACTCGAATGAAGGAGTAGGCGATCTGGTGCGAGGCCAGCAGGAAAGCGTGTTCGCGGACGTCGAGCTCCATGCTGGGATGAATCGGCAGCACCACCAGTTCGCCGGTGGCATCGCGCGAGAAGGCGATGCGGCCGGGGCCGGTGGCCACGCTGATGATGAAGGGCATGCCGGCGAAGGCGCGCTTCAGTCCTCCGGCGAGCTGCATGACCGACATGGCCACGCGCTCGTCTTTCCACAGCATCACGTGATGCTCGAAAAAGACCGAGTCGCCGGGGCCGAGATTGATTTCAGCCACGGGGACGATCTCGCCTTCCACCTGGCAGGTGCTGGCGCTGAACTGGATCTCTGTCATATCGCGAATGCGGGGCGCTTCGCGCCAGCCGGATTCGCTAATCAGGTTTCGGATATCGAGCGGAGCGCCGCAAGCGCGGCAGGCCAGCGCCGCCTTCTCGTTCATGCTCTGGCACCACTGGCACTGGATTCGCTCGAATGGCTCGACGCCGGCACTGGGAGCGGGTTCGATCATAGCTTAGGATTATAGCGTGAACGAACGACGGACGAGTTCCGCTCTTGCTCTTTATTCCCCGCGCATCCACTCCAGCGTCTGCCGGATGCCATCGTCGTACGGCGTCTTATGCACCGGTAGCTTCGCCAGCAGCTTGCGGTCGTCCAGAATTACCGGCGTCTCCTGCAGGTACAGCATCTCCACCACTTCGCGCATCGTGGGATTGAACCATCCCAGGAACTTCAACATCCCCGCTCCCACGGCACGATACTTGGGCGCGCGCCCCACAGCGCGATAAATGCGCGTGATGAAGTCCATCGTGTTGATGGTCGCCGCCCCACCGAAATTCCACGCCTCGCCGTAGCACTCCGCGCGCGACGCCAGGTCCACGATCACAGGGCCCGTATCGGGCACGTAGACGAACTCGTGCGGCGTATTCACCGGACCCACCCAGTTCGCCGTCTTGCCGGCCAGCGCCGCGCGAAACATCGGGTTCGCCAGGCTCAGCTCCGCATGCGGCCCGTAGAAATCCGGCAGGCGCACGATCATCCCCTGAAGCGCGCCCGCGGCGTGGGCTTCCATTACCAGGTCCTCCTGCTCCTTGCGATACTTCCCCTTGCGCGTGTGCGGCTCGCGCGGGTGCGTCTCCGCCACGCTCGAGGCGCGCGGCACGCCGTAACTGTAGACGCTCGAGGGCAGCACCAGGCGCGCAACCCCCACCAGCTTCGCCGCCTCCACGGTGGTCCGCATCAGCACGGGATGCAAGTGGTGCGAGGGGTACGGCAGCCCGAGGCAGTAGATGACCGTGTCCACCCCGCGTGCCGCCGCGCCCGCCGAACGCGCCTCGCTCAAATCGGCCGGAAAGATCTCCGCGTGCGCCATCTTGCCGAACGCCTGCTCCAGCTTCTCCCGCGAACGGCCCACCACTCGGTAGCGGACGCCGCGCCGCTCCAACTCCGCCCCGACCGCTCTGCCGATGGCGCCAGCCGCTCCGAAGATCGCAACGTTCTCCATGCCTACCAGCGTACCGCGCCGCCAATCCGAGCCGCGACCGTGAGTACCTTTATCGGCAGGAGTTCCCCTC
>JADGNS010000896.1 GCA_017883355.1 Candidatus Solibacter sp. | reverse complement strand
TACCTGGTAGCTACGCCCATCGGGAACCTGGAGGACATCACCTATCGCGCGGTCCGCGTGCTGGGCGAAGTGGATCTGATCGCGTGCGAAGACACTCGGCAATCGCGCAAACTGCTGGATCACTACCATATCCACAAGCCCACCGTGAGCTATCACGACCACAACGAGGCCGAACGCACCGAGGAGCTCACCGCGCGCCTGCGGAGCGGCGCCGCGATCGCGCTGATCTCCGATGCCGGCATGCCGCTGGTCTCCGACCCCGGGTACCGCCTGGTACGCGCCGCCATCGATGCCGGCATCGCCGTGCAAGCCGTGCCCGGTCCCTCGGCTTCGCTCACCGCGCTGGCCGGTTCCGGATTGCCCACGGACGCCTTCTACTTCGGCGGATTCCTGCCGCCCAAGCCGGGGCAGCGCGCCCACCTGCTGGAGGCGCTGGCCGAAGAGCCGGCCACCCTCGTCTTCTACGAGGCGCCGCACCGCATCCTGGAATCGCTGGAGGCCATCGAAAGCGTCCTTGGTCCGCGGCCCGTGGTGGTGGCGCGCGAGCTGACCAAAATCCACGAGGAGTATCTGCGCGGCACGGCCGCCGAGGTCCGCAAGCAACTGGCATCGCGCGACGCCGTCAAGGGCGAGATCACCCTGCTCATCGGCAAGGCCACGGAGCCGCCGCCCGACGATACGCCCGTAGTGGAAGCCGTGAACACTCTCATCGCCGATGGCATGCCGCGCATGGACGCCATCAAGCTGGTGGCGCGCCGCCGCGGGCTATCCAAGCGGGAAGTGTACGACCAGATGTTGCAGGAGAAGTGACGGAGACCATGCCATGCTGAAACGCTTTCGCCTGCCGGCCGCGGTCTTGCTCGCGGCGGCGCTATGCCCGGCCCAGGACTATGTCGATCGGGTAGTGGAGCGCGCCCGCAAGGAATTCGATGTCCCGGGCATCGCGGTGGCCATCGTCAAGGACGGCAACGTCGTGCTGGCCAAGGGCTACGGCGTGCGCAAGCAGGGCGAGAGTGCGCCGGTCACCGCGCAGTCGCTATTCCGCATCGCCTCCAACACGAAGGCGTTCACTACCGCCGCGCTCGCCATGCTGGTGGATCAACGCAGGATCGCCTGGGACGACGCGGTCACGCAGCACATGCCCGGCTTCCAGTTGTACGATCCCTACGTCACCCGCGAGATGACCATCCGCGACCTCTTGACGCACCGCAGCGGCCTCGGACTGGGCGCCGGGGACCTGATGTTCTTCCCGCCCGGCGACCTCGGCCGCGACGAGATCGTCAAGCGCCTGCGCTTCATCAAACCCGCCACCAGTTTCCGCAGCGCCTATGCCTACGACAACCTGCTCTACATCGTGGCCGGGCAACTCATTCCCGCGGTCACCGGCAGGAGCTGGGACGATTTCGTGAAGGAGCGCATCTTCACCCCGCTCGGCATGACGAACACATTCACCGATGTCGCGGCGCTCAGGAAGGGCAAGGACGTGGCCACTCCGCACAACACGCTTTCCGGCAAGCTGGAAGCGTTGCCCCAGGAGGACATGGACACCAGCGCGCCGGCGGGAGCCATCATCACCTGCGTGGAGGATCTGGCGAAGTGGATGAACCTCCAATTGAGCGGCGGGACGGTTGGCCCGGCGGCGCCGGCGGGAAGGACGCCGCGTTTGTTCAGCCCCGAGCAGGCCAGGGAAATGTGGTCCGCGCAGACCATCCTGCCGATCGAGGAACTGGCCAAGGATGCGCCCGCCGCCTTTGCCGCCACGCAGCCGAATTTCCGCGCCTACGGTCTCGGCTGGGATCTCCGCGACTATCGCGGCAAGCGTTTGGTGGGCCACACGGGAATGCTCTCGGGCTACGTTTCCCGCACCGCGCTGGTCCCGGAACTGAAGCTCGGCATCGTGATTCTCACCAACCAGGAAGTCACCGCCGCCCACGCCGCCATCGCCAACACGGTGATCGATCACTACCTGGGTGTGCCCGATGCCGATTGGGTCGCGGCCTACTCCGCGCGCTTGAAGAGCCAGCGGGCCGAGGGCGAGGAAGCGGTCAAGAAAGCGGCCGGCCAACGCAACCCCAACACGAAGCCCGCGCTGCCGCTCGCCAGCTATGCGGGACGCTACCGCGACGCCTGGTACGGCGATATCCGCATTGAGGAACACGACGGCAAACTCTCCATCTACTTCACCCACACGGCGGACCTGGCGGGCGATCTGGAGCACTGGCAGTACGACACCTTCGTGGCGCGCTGGAAGAATCGCACCCTGGATGCCGACGCCTACGTGACCTTCACGCTAAAGCCCGATGGCACCATCGATGAAGCGCGCATGAAGGCGGTTTCGCCGCTGACCGATTTCAGTTACGACTTCCACGATCTGCTGTTCCACCCGGTGGCGATCAACGCGGGACCGAAGTAAGCAGGCGCGTCCTAACCGTTGAGTTTGCGGCGCAGCCACGCCTGGGCCAGACGCAGATCGTGGCGGACCACGTGCACGGATTGACCCAGGGCCTCGGCCGTTTCTTCCGCGGTCATCCCACCGAAGTACCGCATTTCAATCAACTGCGTCAAAGACTGGTTTTCCCGGCCGAGCTCCTCGAGGGCGCTATCCAAGTCCAGTAGCTCGAGTGGCTCCAGCCCCGCACTGCCGTCCACATCCGCGCCGGCCGTCAGCACAATCGTCGCGTTGGCATCGCGCTTTTTGGTGGCTCGCGCCCGGGCGTAGTCCACCAGAACCTGCCGCATCACCCGCGATGCCACGGCCAGAAAATGCGCATGGTCCGAGAACCCGCGCTGGCGATCGCCAACCAGTTTCAGGTAAGCCTCATGAACCAGCCCCGTGGTCTCCAACGTGTGGTCGGGCCGCTCTCCTCGTAACTGCCGGGCGGCGATGCGATGCAGTTCGTCATAGAGCGCCGCCACCAGTTCGGGCAGCGCGGATTCGTCTCCCGCGCGAAGCCGATCGAGCAGTTGGGGCACATCGGGCATCATCCTCACCAGAGTACTTCCTTCCGCAGCCCACCTGCACTATAATGATGCGACTCGGACACTCAGATGAACGATCAGGTGCGCCTTCTGTTCCACGAACTCGCCGACCTCTCGCCGGGCGACCGCGCACGGGTTTTCGCGGATCGGCGGATCTCTGGGGAAGTTCGCGGCGAAGTAGAATCCCTGCTCAGTTTCGATTCGAGGAACGCGGAGCGCCTCACCGACTGCGTGTCCGATGCTGCGAGAGAGGTGCTCGATGCCGGCGATGGCC
>JADGNS010000077.1 GCA_017883355.1 Candidatus Solibacter sp. | reverse complement strand
CCGGAGGTCAACTGCGCGATGGTCTTGCTCTGGAATGCACTATTGACGCTCAGGTTCTGCTGGGCGACAAGGGAATTGATGTTGGTTTGGATGGAAATCATTTTGAAGTCCTTTCAAATTTGGGGCCGGCATCTTGCCGGACATTGACCTCTTCGGCCGGGATTGGAAAAAGATGAACGGCGCGTGGGTTTTCTGGACCCGCGGGGGAAAAGGGCTGGTGTGCCATGGTCAACCCTAACCTTTCAGCAGTGCAAGGACGGCCTGGGCCGCGGAGTTGGCCTGTGCCATGGCAGCTATGGAAGCTTGCTGCAGGATCTGGGATTTGGTGAGATTGGCCGCGTCGGCGGCCACGTCGGTGTCGCGGATGCCCGATTCCGCCGAGGAAAAACTGGTGACCTGCGACTGGGACAGGTCGATGGCATAGTTCAACTGGTTCTCGGCCTTGCCCACCACGGCTTGGGCGGCTCCGAGCGCGGTGACGGCGCCGGTGATGGCGGTCATCGCCAGCAGGGCCGACTCCATGGTGTCAACCGATACGTTGACCTGGGCGCCGACGGGTGCGGAAGATTCGGCAATCGCGGCGCCGCCATCGAGTCCGCCGCCATTGGCCGAATTACCCGCGGTCACCTGGAACGAACGCAGGCTGCTCAGAAAACCGATTTGTTCGGCGCCGCCCACGTTCTCTTTCACGGCCACGATCTGGCGCAGGGGGGAGGCGCTCTGCTGGAGCTGCGCATTGATGGCCGCGATGGCTTCGTCAATGCCGCGGCCCTCCCTGCCCTGCACGTTATTCCGCAAAGTAATGGTTGCCGTTTGCAGGGCGCCGGTGAGGTCGGCGGCCGAGACGGTAATCGTCTGACCATCGTTGCCGTAGGCTAGAGGGGCGAAGCTCAGGGATGAAACGGCTGTGGCGCCGCTGGAATCGATGGTGTGGCTGTTTGCCTGTGCCGCCGTCAAGGGCGATGTGAATAGCGCGCCGCTGGTGCCAAAGCCAATGTCGGCGGACGCGTCGGTGGTGCCGGGGTTGATGCGGAACCAGGTATTGTTGCTGGACGCGATGCTGAGGCTGGTTCCATTGAACGTGGCGACCAGGCCGGCGGCCTGTAAGGCCGGATTGGCGGCGAATGCGTCGTTGAGGGTTTTTTGGAGGTCGGCTCCGGAACGGGAATTAGGCCCGGCGGCATCTCCGCCCGACAAGTCGATGTTGGGAATGGCGATAGAGGGTGCGCCGTTGAGGGAGAACTCCAGGTGCGCGATGCCCGCCGAAACCGTATTGTCGTAAGCGGTTCCCTGAATGCTGGTGTAGTCCACCGCGCCGCCTGCATCTGCCACGAACGACCCCAGCCCGAGCGCATTGGCGGTATCGCCGGTCGCCTGCACGCTGAAGATCTCGCCTCGCGCGTCGGTGAAGGTCAGCGTTCCCCCGGGCGCGCCGCTCAAGTAGATCCCGGCCGCCTGCAATTGGGCGTTGCCGCCGACCTTCGCGGCAAGGTCCGTAATGGCCAGCGCCGTGGTGGTAGAAGCCGGATCCAGCGCGATATCCACCGCGGCCGCCAGGCTACCCCCGGTGATCCGGACCGTGACGTTGGTGGGCACAAACATGTCGCCGGCAGCGGCCGTCCCGGTGCCTTGTACCGTGGTGGCGAGAGCGATGCCGGCCGTGCCATTCAGATTGCCCATGAGGGCATTGGCCATGACATCACCGGCCTCCACCTGGAATGGAGTATAGGGAGAAGTGAACGCCAGTTCCTGACCGTTGTAGGCCGACGCCGCAATTCCGGCTCTCCGGAAAGCCGCCGCGGCCGGCGTGGTACCGCTGGCGGCGACCTGGATCGCGGCATTGATGGAGGCAACCAGGCCCTCGAGAGTAGTAACGTTCTGCAGGTTGGCGGAGATCTTGACTTCGTTGCCATCGGAAAAGCCCGGGCCGGAGACATAGAAATCCGTATACCCCGCGCTTGCGCTGGTGTTACTCGGATCGGCCACAATCTGCGCCACCGTGTGGTCCGGGGAGGCGGGACCGATGTCGGCGCTGCCGGCCACCGCCTGCATGCCCTTGGCGCCCCCCAGTCCCAAGCCTCGCGTATCTACCATCGAGGCGCTCAAATCGACATTCACCGTGGTGCCGAACGAACTGCCGCTTTCGCCCACCCAGACCGACAGAGTCTGCGCGAATTGGCCGTTCGAGCCGAGCCCGATCGATTCGGCCTGGCGGTCGACTTCGGCGAGCAGCGTCTGGAACTCGGAGTTCAGGATCGTGCGGTCGCCAGTGAATGGAAAGGTGGCCGACTGGCTCGCCAGGACTTTCAGCCGGTCCAGAATCTTGGATATATTGCCGATACCTTCATCGACGATCTGCAGCCTGCTGATGCCGTCGTTGAGATTGCGTATGCCCTGACTCAACTCGCCGGTGTCGGCGCGGAACCGGTTGGCAATCGCCAGGCCGGCCGGGTCGTCACCGGCACGGGAGATGCGATAGCCGGAGGTGAGGCGCTGAATCACGCCGGCCTGGAAATCGCTATTGCGGCGAAAACTCTCTAGCGCGTTGAGGGAATTCAGATTGGTCGAAATCGAAGTGCCCATCGGAGAAGTCCTTTCCCGCCTCCAGGCAAGGCCGGCCTGCGGCCGGCTGGCAAGCTAAAGCATGCCGCACCATCTTCTTGTGCTACCCCGGTGGGCGGAGTCGCGCAATCAAACTCGAGAGTTCGGATGCGGTGGCGCCTGCCGCCCTCAGGTTTTCGTCGCGTATCAGTTTTATTTCTCGGGCGATCACCGGCATTTGCCGCGGCGCGCGAATGCCTACCTTCACGCGCGAACGCCCGATGTGCGCAATCACAATTTCAATTTCGTCGCCGATCAGAATCGTCTCGCCCTGGCGCCGCGACATCACGAGCATACGGATGCCTCGTCGGGCATCAACTCATATTGGTGCGAGTAGTCCGATTCCGGAGCCACTGCCTGCACCGCCATGCGATTGCGCAGGTTGACCACAATCGGCGCCAGCAGGTTGGCGGTCGGCCCGGTTTCGCGCACGGAGAGCACCGTCAGGCACAAGACGTCTTCCCCAATGCGCGGCTGGCGCGCCTGCGGCAGGTCCAACTGGTCCAGATCCTCGCCGCTCACCTTAAGCTGGTAGCGCGGGTCGACCGCCAGAATCGGCATCGTGATGAAGCAAAGGTCGGGGTCTTCCAGGCTTTGCAGGTAGACGAGCGGGTCGGATTCCACAAACCTGACGGCCACAAATTTTCTGCGGCTGTCAAAGCCCGGAAGCCCGCCCGGAAATTCGAGTTCCGACTCCGGCTCGAAGGAGATCTTTCCGAAGTTCTTCGTTTCCATTACTGGCATACCACCTCGTACTGACGGGTTGATCGGCAGAAAGGCGGAAACCTTTAGGACAAGATTTGAAAAACCTAGCCGTTACCGTTTGGAAGCGGTGCGCTAGAATCAAGAGTCATGCACTACCGCCGCATCGTATGCTTCCTGCTGGGCGTATGGCTCGGAGGCGGAATTCTGATGGCCTGGTACGGCGCCCGCAGTTTCGGCACCGTGGAGACCATCATGACGCAGTCTAACCCGGCATTCGTGGTGCAGACCAAGTCTTTGGGGCCGGCGGTGACCCGGCTGGTACTGCGCTACGCCGTGGCGGAGCAGAACCGCTGGCTGTTCCGGAGTTGGGAAATCATGCAGATCGGCATGGCCGTCCTGCTTTTCTGCTACCTGTTATTCGGCACCACGGAGGGTAAGTATTCCCTGGGGGTAATGCTGGTCCTGCTGGCACTGGCGTTGTTCCAGCGCCTGGCAATCTCGCCCGAGTTGGGGATCGCCGGCCGCTCCATGGAATACATTCCGGGCGACATCGCCGCCCAGGAGCGCGCCCGATTCTGGGTGCTCCACAATGCCTATCTGGTGGTGGAAGCGGTGAAACTTGGATTCGGGGCGATTCTGGCCGCGATGGTGATGAGCCGCAAGCGCTCAGGCGACCCCTTGAATCAGTTCAATATGATCGATAAAGCCAATCACCGACATGTCAATTGGTGAGTTGGGACGCCCCACACTGGTCATGGCGCTAACGCCCTCGGTGACCACGAGGACCTTGTCCCCTACCCCGGCATCCACCGCGTCGAGCGCCACCACGGCATCCCCGCGGTCCGTGCCGTCCAGATTGAGAGGCTGAACCAGCAGAAGTTTGCGGCCTTGATGGCTGGCATGCTTCTGGGTGGCGACCAGTTCTCCGATAACGCGCGCGATCAGCATAGTTCAACTCTTCCGCGAAGACTTGCGGTGCTGGGGAGCCGGCGGCTTTGCCGGAGGGTGGGCTTCCGGCCGGCTGACGTGGACTTCATCCACGATACCCACCACGGTGGTATCCACTGGCAGTTCATCGGGGTGAAAGGGGAAACCGGCTTCCTTGCCGCGGACCCAGTAGACCAGTTCGCCCGCGCCCGCCCCGGTGCAATCGGTACAGATCAACTGCTTTCCGGTATTGCGCAACTCGGGCGTCAACGGCTGCACGACCAGCATGCGGCACCCCGTCATGACAGGGTTCTTGACGGTGCACCAGACGCTACCGACCACACGACCGAGGTACATACGCTAGTCCAGATGCACTTCGTCGACAATGCCGATGATGGCGTTATCGACGGGAATATCCTTGCAGCCTTCGGCCATGCGCGCGCTGCTTCCCGCAACCGAGATCACGCGCTCGCCGATGCCCGAGCCGACGGTATCCACGCTGACCACGTAGCCGGTCTCATCCTTGCCATCCGGAGAGACCGGTTTGAGGATGAGCAACTTCTTGCCTTCGAGACGAGGATCTTTGCGTGTGGCCACCACGGTGCCCACGACACGGGCGAGAATCATGAGGTTCCTCGCGCCGGTTACTTACCGGCGCCTGTCTGCGTCTTGCCGATGGGCAGGATGGATTCCAGGCTCTCGTGCGGGCGCGGAATCACGTGTACGGCGATCAATTCGCCCACGCGGCGCGCCGCCGCGGCGCCGGCATCGGTAGCCGCACGAACCGCGGCCACATCGCCGCGGACCATGGCGGTGACGTAACCCGAACCGATCTTCTCCCAGCCCACCAGGTTGACCTTGGCAGCCTTCACCATTGCGTCGGCGGCCTCGATCATGGCTATCAGACCGCGCGTTTCGATCATTCCTAAAGCTTCGCCCATCGCTAGAGTCTCCAAAGAATTCGTTCTAAGCTAAACCGCGCGCCTTGAGAGCATCTTCCACCATCTGGACGAGTTCCGAGCGCGATACGTAAAAATGTTCTTCCTCGCTGCGCGGCGTGGTGCCCAAAGTGCCGCCCGGAGCGCCGCCGCAACCGCCGCTGCCCACATCCTCGGCCGCCACCGGGCAATTCGGTTCGCCGGCGCTCTTGGCCTTGACGCCGTAGCGCGTCCGCGCATCCAGCAGTTTATCCACTTCGGTGCGCGGCAGAACGTTGGCGCCGCCCAAAAGCTCGGCCACCAGTTGGATGCGCGCGAAGTGCTCCATGGTCTCCATCTTGAAATAGGCCTTGAACACGTCCTCGCCGTAGCAGACGGCGCCGTGGTTGGCCATCATGAGCGCGTCAAACTTGGGAATCAGGGGCAGCATCGGCTCGGTGAGGGCGTCGGTCCCGGGCAGACCATAATCCGCCAGCGGCACGCAGCCCAGGCCGATGATCACTTCCGGCAGTAGCGCCAGATTGAGTTGGCGGCCGGCGGTGGCAAAGCCGGTGGCGACGGGAGGATGCGCGTGCACCACGGCTTTCACGTCGGGACGCATTCCGTACACCGTCGTGTGCATGGCGATCTCGCTGGTGCCTTGCAGGCGGCCGGATATCTTATTGCCCTTCATATCCACGATGATCAGATCGTCGGGCTGCATCAGGCCCTTGCACACCGCGGTCGGCGTGGCCAGAATCCGTTCCGCATCCAGGCGGATGGTGATATTGCCATCGTTGGCGGCGACCCATCCCTTTTGAAATACCAAGCGGCCGATCTGGCAGATATCGTCCCGATACTCGCGCTCTGTTTTGACCATTGCGGAAATCCGATTGTACCAGACTGCGCCTGCGTCACCGGGCCGGAGCGGCATACAGCGTATGATGGTCCTGATGGATCCACGCCGCATGTGCCCGCACTGCCGGGCATTCATCACAATCAAAGACCGCGTCTGCCCGTACTGCAACGAGGCGGTGGCGCCGCGCCAGGTTTCGCGCGACGATTCTTCCGAACTGGTCGGCGGGTTCATCCCCCACTTCCGCTTCAACACCACCATCATCCTGCTGCTCAATTTCGGGCTGTACATCGCCACCACCATCTTCAGCATGCGGGGCGGCAATCAGGATGCGTTCATGAACCTGGACATCCCCACGCTGGTGCGCTTCGGCGCCAAGTGGAACCTGGGGTTGGCCCAGGGCGAGTATTGGCGTCTGGTGACGGCGGGCTTCCTGCACGGCGGGCTGTTCCATATTCTGATGAACTCCTGGGTGCTGTTCGATCTTGGCGCCCAGGTGGAAGAGATTTACGGGTCGAGCCGCATGCTGGCGATCTATTTCATCTCCACGGTAGGCGGCTTCTATGCCAGCGCGTTATGGAGCCCGGCGATTTCCGTGGGGGCATCGGCGGGGCTTATGGGGCTGGTGGGCGCCATGATTGCGCTGGGCGTACGCCATCGCAACGCCATGGGCGCGGCAATTCGCGGCATGTACCTTCGCGGAGCCGCCGTCTGTTTGGCTTTCGGGATGATCGGGGCGTTCCGCGTGGATAACGCGGCGCACATCGGCGGTCTGGCGGCCGGCTTTGGGATCGCCTACCTGGCGGGCACCCCCGGCCGGGAAGGCGTAGTCGAGAACCTCTGGCGCGCCGCCAGTTGGTTCTGCATCCTGTTGACGATAGTTAGCTTCCTGAAAATGTATTTGTGGTTCGCGGCAAGTACGCAATAATACTAGTGATGCGACTTCGTACATTAGCGCTCGCCCTGGCATTGAGCTGCGGGGTTACGGGAATGGTTCAGGCGGCCGCCAAGAAGCCCGCTGTGCGGCGCGCCAAACGTGTAAAGATCAAGAAGACCAGGCAGTACAAGCAGTCCAAGGCCTCCAAGGTCAAACCCCGCAAGGTTAAGAAAGTAAAGCGCACCCACAAGTAGTCCGGGGCCTGTGACAAAGCGCCGCCACCGACTGCCGGTGGCGCGTGGCAAGTTGCCCCAACGCACGCTGTCGAACTCCACTACATCCGCCGTATCCCTTTGCCTAATTAACACTTAGCTATTTCGACCGGCGCGGACCGCAACCTGCTCCTTACCATGGCGGATCATGGTGTCGGAAACCATCAGTCGCATCGCAAAGGCGGCGGCAATCGGCACGGCGTTGCCGGTGCTGCTTCTGGCCTACTTGAGCGGTCTGGACGCCGGAGTTTCCGGGGTGCCTGGTGAGGATACCTGCACCCGGTGCCACAGCGGACCTCCCGGATCGGGCAGTGTGAGCGTGGCATTTCCCGGCGCTCTCACTTATGCACCCGGCGTCCGGCAGCACCTGGTAGTGAACATCACCGACCCGGCCGGAAAACGCTGGGGATTCCAACTCACCGCGCGCCTGGCCAACAGCGCCAGCACGCAGGCGGGGGCCTTCGCGGCCGGCGCCGACGGGTTCACGCAACTAGTCTGCACGCAGACGAACTTCCGCAGTCAGGAGTTCGGCAATGCCTGCGCCACCAACGGGATGGCGCTGGAATACATCGAGCACACGCAAAGCGGCTCGCGGCTGGGGACCGCCGGGGCCGTGACCTTCGAATTCGACTGGACGCCGCCCGCCACCAACGCCGGCAACCTGACCGTGTACCTCGCCGCCGTGGCCGCCAACGGGGATAACTCCGACCGCGGCGACCACACCTACACCGCCAGGTACACGCTCACACCCGCGTCGGCGGGGCCAACGCCGGCGCCGGCAATCTCGAGCGGAGGCGTGGTCAACGCGGCCAACTTCCAGCCGGGCATCTCGGCGGGAAGCTGGGTAACCATTCACGGCTTGAATCTCGCCGGCAACACCCGCGCCTGGGGATCCGCCGATTTCGTCAATGGCGCGCTACCCACGCAACTCGACGGCGTCAGCGTCAAGATCGACGGCAAACCGGCGTATGTGGCGTACATCAGCCCATCGCAGATCAACGTCCAGGCGCCTGCGGACAGCGCCCTCGGGCCGGTCCCGGTGGAAGTCACTTACAACGGCGCCACCAGTCCCCCGGGTACGGCGCAGTTGCAGGCGGTATCGCCAGGGTTCTTCCTGTGGAGCGGAAAATACGCGGTGGCCACGCGCCCGGACTTCAGCCTGGTGGCACCCGCCGGACTGTTTCAGGCGGTCACCAGTGTCGCGGCGAAACCGGGCGAGGTGATCATCCTGTGGGGCACGGGCTTTGGCGCCACCAATCCACCGGTCGCGCCGGGGGTACTACCACCCTCGAACCCTGTGGCCTACCTGGCCAATCCTGTAACCGTGACCATCGGCAACGTAGCGGCCACGGTGGTGGGCGCCGCCATTGCCCCCGGAAACCCCGGGCTTTACCAGATTGCGGTCCAGGTTCCGGGTTCCGTTCCCGACGGCGACCTTGCGGTAGTCGCGCAGGGCAACGGGATCCAGTCGCCCGCCGGCACGCTTCTCAGCGTGAAACGATAACCCCTTGGGGACCGCCCATCTCCTCTGGGCGGTCTCCGTTTTTTGCCCTCCCGCAGGGAATTTACCCGCGGCCTCGCGTCATTCATGGTACGAAGGGATCACGGAGGGCTGATGTTTCGCAATCTTCTGCTGGCCGCGTTCGGCGCATCGCTGTTGGCGGCCGGCGCCGATTCCTCGCGCGCTCCCATCCTGGTGGAGTTGTTCACCAGCGAGGGCTGCTCCAGTTGTCCGCCCGCCGACCGGCTGTTGGAGTCGCTCGACCCACAGGCGATCGTGCTCAGCGAACACGTGGATTACTGGGACGGGCTCGGCTGGCGCGATCCGTACAGTGGACATGCCAACACCCAGCGGCAGGAGGCCTACGCCCGCGGATTCGGCATACCGGGCCCTTACACGCCGCAGATGGTGATTGATGGCGTGACGGAATTTGTGGGCAACGACGCGCGGCGGGCGATGGAGGAGATTGCGCGCGCCCGGTCGCGGGAGAAGATCGGCGTGCACCTGGCGCGCAGCGCGGCGGGAGTCCAGGTGCAAATCGATCGCGCAGCCAGGTCGGCCGATGTCTGGCTGGCACTGGCGGACAATAGCGGGACCTCGCAGGTCGCCTCGGGCGAAAACCAGGGGCGCCGCCTGCATCACGTGGCCATCCTGCGCAGCCTGCGCAAGATCGGCGCGGTCAAGCGGGGCGGGGGCTTCGCCCAGGACATCGCCGTACCGGCGGACGCCGGGCGCGTGATCGTGTTCGTGCAGGATGCCGGTTTGGGCAAGGTGTACGGCGTGGGAGTGCTTTAGTTTCCAGCGGCAATCCGATGCGTTACTGGCTGCGGACGGCGATGGTGATTTGAGCAGTGGTCGTCGTGCTGCCGATTTGGATTTGAATCGGGGCGGCGTCGCTCGACGTGACGCCGGCGGGGACGACCACGTTCAGCAGGTTCAGACCGGGAACTTTCGGGGAAAGGCCGGAGAAGGTCACTTTGGCGGACTGACCCTGGATCAGGACGGTCGGAGTGGTCTGCGTAATGCGCGTGATGTCCTGGGAATTGGCGCCAGTGGCGATTCCGGGGGTGACGGCACCGAGGCCGTTGGCGTAGACCAGGATGGCGTCGCCGACGTTGGCAGGGTGCGACTGGAACCCTTCGACGGTGCCGGTGGCAGCTACCAAGGTTCCGTCGGCATTGAGCGCCATCGCCTGGGTGGTCCAGGGGTGAACGCGATAGACCGCGGGCGCGACGGGGATGATGGGGATGGTCACGGCTTGCGACTGGGTGCCCGGCCGCGTGACTACGACGCTGGCGGCACCGGAGACGCTCGGGTCCGGCAGAACCTCCCAGGGGACCTGCGCGGCGATCATGTTCTCCGATACGAACTGCAGGGGCGCAGCGATGCCGTTGAAGGTCACTGAAACGTCGGCGATGGTGGTGGAGAGGGGAACGGTGTCCAGGCGCGCTAAACCGGAGGCGAGATTGGTTCCGAAAATCGAGATCATGGAGCCGGGTGCGATACCGGCTCCACGCTCGAAGCTCGCGGCGTTGGCGACTCCGCCGTCCGAGACGACGGGGGATTGGGCCTGCGCGGCGGCGACGCAGCAGACGGCTGTGATCCAGAGGCTGACCGATTTCATGCTACTAGCTCTTCCTGTAGGGAATGGTAGGGGAGGGGACCACCGCCAAGCGTCGTGAGGATGTAAAGACGGTGTAAAAGATACCGGCCCACGCCCCCGATACCGCCGTATGCAGCGCTTGTAGCGTCCATTCCCTTAGACGTTCGGGTCCCACCGGCGCCTCAGGTTTCCAGGGGATGACGGCAAAGTGGGTC
>JADGNS010000895.1 GCA_017883355.1 Candidatus Solibacter sp. | reverse complement strand
CGACTCCCTGCCCACCATTACGGCGTATGCCAACGACGTCGGCTACGACTCCGTCTTTGTCGAGCAACTGAAGAACTTTGCCGAGCCGGGCGACGTGGTGATGGCGATCTCCGGCTCGGGCAACTCCCCCAACGTCCTGCAGGCGGTGGAATACGCCAACTCCATCGGTTGCCGCACCATTGCGCTCTCCGGCCGCAACGGCGGCAAACTCGGCCCCATGGCGCAGCTCAATCTACAGGCCTCGCATCCGCACATGGGCCGCATCGAAGATGTGCACACCATCGTCACGCACATGATCTGCTACTACTTCATGGACACCGAGAACGCCACGCCGGCAGCGTCCGCATGAAAACCCCCAAGCATGGGTGAAACCCCGGCGAAAGACCGCAAACGCGTCTGGTACGGCCTGCTGTCCGCCGCACTGGCGGCCGTGTTGCTCTATTACTCGCTACGCGGCGTGGAATGGGTGCGCGTCTGGACCACCATTACCCACGCCCGCTGGCAGTTCCTGGTGGCTGCCTTCCTGACTATCTGCTGCTCCTATTTCCTGCGCTCCCTGCGCTGGCGCATTCTGCTGAATACCGACGCCCACTTCGACGTGCTCCCTGTGTTTGTAGCCACTATGGCGGGCTATCTGGGCAACAACTTCCTGCCGGCGCGCGCCGGAGAGTTCGTGCGGTCGTACATCATCAGTAAGAGCTCGTCGCTCAGCAAGACCTATGTGCTGACCACGGCTCTCAGCGAGCGAATTGTGGATGCCATCGCGCTCGTGCTGGCCAGTTCGGTGGTACTGCTGGGCGTCAACCCGAAGCCCGTGTGGCTGGGCGATGTCAGCCGCACCACGGCGATCGTCGCCGGCGTGGGGTTGCTGGCCATCGCGATCGTGCCGCACACCGGGGATCTGGTGGAGAGGTTGCTCCGCCGCATCCCCATGCCCGCGGGGCTGCGCCATCGCCTGCTGGAACTGGCCGCGCAGATCCTGCTCGGCCTGCGGACCTTGCACAGCCCCGGCCGGCTGGCCGGTTTTGCTTTCTTTACTGTCGTGGTCTGGTCCATCGATTGTGTCACTGTCATGGTAGGCGCTCACGCTCTCGGGGTGGACTTGCCGTTCCGCGTGGCGCTGCTCTTGCTGGCGGCACTTGGGTTGGGAAGCGCGCTGCCCTCCACGCCCGGGTATGTGGGCATCTATCAGTTCGTTACGGTCACCGTCCTGACCCCGTTCGGTGTCCGGCACGACGACGCGCTGGCGTTTAGCTTCGTCACCCAGGCCCTGAACTATGCGATCGTACTGGTGTTGGGCCTTCCGGGGCTGTACCGCTTCAAAGACTGGCGGCAGGCCATGGAAGCGCCCGCGCCCTTGGTGGGGCAGGCTTCTGCCTGTCAATCCGAGCGAAGCTCAGACTCATAACCGGGGAGTCTATTCCTGCCGCACGATCGGCATCCGCCAGCCCGTGCCGAAGGCGCGCGACGTGACCTTCAGAACCGGGGCAGCCTGCTTCCTCTTGAACTCCGCGATGCGCACCAGCCGCAGCACGCGGCGGACCGTCTGCTCCTCGTAGCCTTCCGCGACGATCTCCTCCGCGCTCCGGCACTGCTCCACGTGCAATTCCAGAATTTCGTCCAGCAGATCGTAAGGCGGCAGGCTGTCCTGGTCCGTCTGATCCGGCCGCAACTCGGCCGACGGCGCTTTCGTGATGGTCGCTTCCGGGATTGCCGCCCCACGCCGGTTGCGCCAGCGCGCCACCCGGTACACCATCATCTTCGGCAGATCCGCGATCACCGCCAACCCGCCGTTCATGTCGCCGTACAGCGTGCAATACCCCACCGACATCTCGCTCTTATTGCCCGTGGTCAGCAGCAGCGACCCGAATTTGTTGGAGAGCGCCATCAGCAGATTGCCCCGTATGCGCGATTGAATGTTCTCCTCGGTCACGTCCGGATTCCGCCCGGCGAAGGCATCCGCCAGCACGCCGTCGTACGTCTTCATGATGTCCGATATCGGCAACTGCATCGTCTGCAGCCCCAGGTTCCGTGCCAGTTCCACCGAATCGCCGATACTTCCCTGGCTCGAATAGCGCGAAGGCATCATGACACCGAGGACGTTTTCCGGACCCATGGCATCGGCCGCAATGGCCGCCGTCAGCGCCGAATCGATTCCGCCGGAGAGCCCCAGCAGCACCTTGCGGAATCGCGTCTTGCGGGCATAATCGCGCACCCCGAGCACCAGCGCGTTCCAGATCTCCGCCTCGGGCAGAAAATCGTCGCTCGCGATCTCTGCTTTGCCGCCCAGCAGATCCACCGCCAGCACGTCCTCCTCGAAGCCTTTGGCGCGCGCCACCAGATTCCCCTGCGCGTCGAAGACACCGCTGCGTCCGTCGAAAATCAGGTCGTCGTTGGCCCCCACCTGATTGATGATCGCCACCGGCAGACCGTACTTCCGCGCCATGTGCCCCAGCATCTCCTCGCGCAAAAGCTGCTTGCCCACCGTGAACGGCGATGCCGAAAGATTCACGATGGCCTGCGCCCCCGCTTTGGCCAGCGCCGCGATGGGATCCTGATGATAGCGCCGCCGCTTCCAGAAATCGCGGTCGTTCCAAACGTCTTCGCAGATGCTGATACCCAGGCGCACGCCGCCCAATTCCAGCAGTTGCGTCCCGTGGAACGGCTCAAAGTAACGGTCTTCATCGAAGACATCGTAGGTCGGCAAGAGCGATTTGTGAAACGCCGGCCCCACTTCTCCGCCGCGCAGCAGTACCGCGCTGTTATACAGCGGGCGCCCCACGTCCGACGGGTTCGGCGTGGCCACGCCCACCAGCACCGGCGGCGCGTCCTTCAGTTCCGCCGCAAGGTACCACAGTTTCTCGCTCGCGCGGCGCACGAAGCCCTGGTTCATCAGCAGATCCCGCGGCAGATAACCCATCAGCGCCAACTCGGGCGTGGCCATCAGGTCCGCGCCCAGTACCTGTCCCGCCCGGGCGCTGCGGACGATCAGCGCCGAGTTCCCATCCAGGTCGCCTGCCGTTGGGTTGATCTGAAGAAGCGCTAGACGCATAGCATCGGAGCCGGATTCTCACCAGGATCGAGGGCTTGGCCCTAGTGTAACAACAAGTCCCGGGTAGTTATCTTTGGGCAACCCCGCCTTCCTTATCCCTTAGGGTTTGTGCATAAATAAACGCTTCAGTTAGGCATTGGGCGATATGGTGTAGTTCCAATCACCGTGGAATGGGTGGCGGGCGAGATTGAGGGCGTCGAATGT
>JADGNS010000894.1 GCA_017883355.1 Candidatus Solibacter sp. | reverse complement strand
TTGTCCTGGTAGATCACCGGTGCTTTCTGCAGCACCTGCGCGCCGTTGGAATCGAGCGCCAGATCGCCGGCGGGCGTCAGAGAGACCCGCACGTCGCCGCGGAAGTTGAGGCGGATGGCATCCGGGTTGGCGCCGGGAGCCAGCACGAAATCGTATTCGAGCTGATTCTGGTTGCCGTAGTAGACCACGTCGATGCCCGGGTAGACGCTCTGGTAGCGCACGCGGGCGTAGTTGGCGATGCCGGTGTGCCACTGGCTGCGCGCGCCCACCATATAGTTGGTGGCGGCCGGCAACTGGTCGAGCGGCTGGATGACGGGCGACGCGTTGCCGTGGACCAGTCCGATTTCGACGCGGCTGCTGCCTACGCGGAACGCCGGGCCGTGGGCGGTCAACTGGAGGTTGATGCCGGCCGAGCGCGCGGTGAAGCGCACGGAGGCATCCCACTGGCCGCGGTTCTCCTCGAAGCGCAGCGGCAGGCGCGCCATCGCCGCCTTGGCCTGCGGAATGGCGGGCTCTGGGGGCGCGGCGGCGAACAGCGTACCGGCGCACACGGATAACAAAAATCCAAACAGACGATGCATACGAACTACTATTAAAACATGTACCAACCGAATGACGAAATGGGCGGAATCTTCACAGGCGTGAAAAATCAGAAACTTACGCGGCTGGCGGCAGTGCTGGTTGCGGTAGCCGCCGTGGTGGCGGCGGCGGATCTGGCGTTGGTCCAGCCGCCGGATCTGACGGCGCAACTGGCTGGCAAGGGCGTGCGGCCGGCGGTGTTCATGGTCGGCCCCAATGTGCTGTACCGCAGTAAGCACATCGCGGGATCGGTGTATGCCGGACCGGGAATGAACGAGGCTGGCCTGGCGATGCTGAAGGCGGAGGCGGGCAAACTGGCGCGCGATCGGGAGGTGGTGGTTTATTGCGGCTGCTGCCCGTGGGACCGGTGCCCCAACGTCAAGCCGGCGGTGGATCTGCTGAAGCAGATGGGCTTCGCGAAGGCGAAGGCGCTGTACCTGCCGACGGGCTTCAAGGTGGACTGGCTGGATAAAGGTTACGAGGCGGAGGCGCCGCGCTAGCGCCCTCTCCCGTGGCTCGGATTCCGGCGGCATTGCGCGCGGATCTACGCTGGCTTATAGTGTAGGTCCTGAGTATGAGCCAGACGTTTGGCAGATACACCGTGTTGGGCCAACTGGGACGGGGCGCCATGGGTGTGGTTTACCTCGCCTCGGACCCGATGCTGAACCGCCAGGTAGCGGTTAAGACGGTGGACCTCGGGGTAGACGATCCCGAAGAACGCGAGTTCCTGCGCAACCGTTTGCTGCGCGATGCCCGCGCCGCGGCCGTCCTCAAACATCCCAACATCGTCAGCATCTACGACGTTTTCGAAGAGGGCGGACGGGCCTATGTGGTCATGGAGTACGTGGATGGCGACAGCTTGTCGGCGCGGCTCAAGGCCAACCCGCTGCCCGACGTGGCCACGCTCCTCAAGGTGCTGCGCCAGATGGCGGACGCGCTGGACTATACTCACTCCCGAGGCGTGATCCATCGCGACATCAAACCGGCTAATGTCATGATCGATGCCGCCGGAACCGCCAGGATCATGGATTTCGGCATCGCCCGCATCGCCGATACACGCACCTGTACGCCCACGGGTATGGTCATGGGAACCGTCGAGTACATGGCCCCGGAACAGATCCGCGGGGAGACGGTCGACGGGCGGGCGGATCAATTCGCTCTCGCCGTGGTGGCGTACCAGATGATGACCGGCAGCACGCTGTTCGGTCCCCATACCATGGCCACCCTGACCTACAAGATCGTCAACGAGGCTCCGGCGCCGCCGAGCACGCGAAACGCCGCCCTTCCCCGGCGAGTGGATGCCGTTCTGGCGAAAGCACTCGCCAAAACTCCGTCCGAACGTTTCAGCAATTGTCGCGAGTTCGCCCTCGCGCTGGAGGAAGCCTTCTACGGCGCAGCCACGGCTCCGGTTGTCCCGCTTCCGATGGTGGCCCAGCCCACCCAGCCGGTGAATCCCGCTCCGGGTCCGGCCAGTCCTGCCAGTTCTGCCAGGCGTTCCCGGCCGGGAATGTTGGTCGCCGGCGTCGCGGTGCTGGGCCTAGGCGGTGCTCTGGTCGTCTGGAAGCCGTGGAATCGCCCCGCACAGCCGCCCGATCCGGTGGCTGCAGTCAGGCCTGCAACTGCGACGCCGGTCCCCACTGGCGAGCCGGCAGTCCCACGCCCGGTTGCCCCGCTTAGACCTCAGCCCCACGATGCCAATCCGGCCAAGGCCGTTTCCACGCCGCCGAAGGCGACGTCCCTCCCCCCGGTCCCCGTGGCTCCGAAACCTGCCGAGGTGCCCGAACCAATGGAGGAAGCGGAACTACTCCCCCCGCCGCCGGCGACGAAGGCCGGCACGAAGGCAACGCCGTTTGAGAACGCCTTTCGTCGCGGCCATGAGCAGTTGAAGAGCAAGGATTACCCCGCCGCCATTCAATCCTTTACGGATGCCGTCGCGCTCCATCCCAATCACGCCCCCGCCTACTACAGCCGGGGAATGGCCCACCAGAACCTGGAGCACAACGAGGCAGCCATCCAGGATTATTCGGCGGCCCTTCGTCTCGCCCCGGAAATGGCCCACGCCTATGCTGCACGAGGCGTCTGCCTGGTTCGTCTGCGCCGGGATTCGGACGCATTGATCGATTTCCAGCGGGCCTTGGAATTGAAGCCCGACCTGGCGTCTGCTTTGAACGGGCGTGGCGGCGTCCATTTCCGCCGCAAGCAGTATCGTATGGCTCTGGCCGACTACGACGCGGCCATCACCAACAATCCTCGTTTCGCCCAGGCCTATCTGAATCGCGCCAACGCCAGGGAAGCTGTCGGCGATCTCCGCGGCGCCGCCGCCGACCGGCAGCGCGAGGCGGAGCTGCGCAAACGGTAGCGCCTTACCATTGTGGGGCAGCCAATCTTGGCTGCCGCCGACTTTCAGCCGGCGTCTGACGGGCGCGAAGACTCGCGCGTGGCTCGAGAGAGCCGCCTGGAAAGGCGGCTGCAGGCAAGATTGCCTAATGCCACGTACTTTTTCGTGAGCCGCATTCGCCTCGACCGATTTCAATTGGCATCCGTCACCCTAGGAGATTACTCGGTGCCCTGGTTGAGAGCGGAATCGCGAGTTGCGCGGCTGCGCGCGGGATCGATTTTGGCATTGGTGAAGCGATTCCGTATGTGCTGGTTGAAGTACCCACCCTTGGATTCTGCC
>JADGNS010000893.1 GCA_017883355.1 Candidatus Solibacter sp. | reverse complement strand
AGTATTCCAAACTTTTGTTTGCCCGCACATCGCTATCCGCGTTCACCTTAGGTCGACGAGGGGTATGGATGGGACGGGCGGCGGCTCCACGGAAGCCGGCCCCAAACGCGTTCTGGGAAATTGCACCCGATCTGTCGCGCGCCTGTTCACGCTCCGGGCGAATCACGGCGTATCCGGAAACAATGGC
Organism: Candidatus Solibacter sp.; assembly: GCA_017883355.1. Lineage (GTDB taxonomy): Bacteria > Acidobacteriota > Terriglobia > Bryobacterales > Bryobacteraceae > Solibacter. Next base: position 3,071 of record JADGNS010000893.1, on the reverse strand, counting down.
TCCCACATGTATGCCCTGCCGAATACTCCATCGTCATTCATGAAGGAGCAGCCGATTCAGCTAGAACGTCTGCCGCACGATCTTGCCGCCGATCATCGTCAGCACGGATTCGGTCTTCGGAAGCTCTGGGGGCGCCACGTCGAAAATATTCTGAGAGAGCACTGCCAGGTCGGCTTTCTTGCCCTGTTCCAGGGTGCCCTTTTCATTTTCGGCGAACTCGGCGTAAGCCGACCCCTTTGTGTAGGCTGCAATCGCCTCCTCGCGAGTCAAGGCCTCCTGCGGATGGTTTGGGTGGGTGGTGGCGAAGAGAATATTCAGGAAGGGATTCAACACGGCATCTGGGCCACCCACATCTGAACCGAGCGCTAGGGGAACGCCGGCTTGGAGGAGCGAACGGAACAGCAATACCTGACCGGCGCGCTCAGGACCAAGGCGTCGCACCGTCAGATCCCCAACCATTAGGTGACTGGGATTCTGCACCACTACGACGCCCAAAGCTTTCGCCCGCGGGATCAGATCAGGCATCAGGCCATCCCCATGCTCAAAGCGCAACCGCCTCCCCGGCCAGTCAGCGTGCGCGCCAACCGACTCCATGGCCTGCAGTACGACTTCGGCGGTCCGGTCGCCAGCGACATGAAATAAAACGGGATGGTTCGTCTCCGCGGCCGACCGAACGGCACGCCGGATGAACTCCTCTGAAAAATCCAGTTGCCCGTTCCCGGAAGGATCATCCTGGTATGGCTTCCGAATCGCCATCGAGCGTTCCACTGGCGTTCCGTCCAGGATGAATTTCAGCCCACTGACGCGGAGGTTGCCGGTGACTTGCCGGTCGGGCTCGGGCCGGCCCTCGCTCATGCCGTGTATCGGGAGGGAAATCACCCGAATCCGAATGGGTGTATTGAGTTGCTGCAGCAGCCGCAGTAGGCGATTCGGATCATGCGACATCGCCTGCAGCGACGTGATCCCATAGCGTGCGGCATCCGCGAGAAAAGCCGACAACCTTCCCATCACGAAGTCATCGGTCGCCGCACCGCTCATAAGCGAATCGAGCTGAAACCGCGCGTATTCCTGCACCACGCCGTCCCATGACTTTGCACGCATGGTTTTGCCATAGAAGCCGGCTTCTGGCGGATGTGATACCGGCACCCGAAATCGCTCCACGGCAGCGCGGTTGAGGATCGCCGCATGCCCCGTCCAGGTCCGCAAGACGACGGCATGGCGCGGGGCAATGTGGTCCAGCGTTTCCGCGGTGCATTGTGTGTCAAAGAAGGCGGAAGGCCCGATCGCCGCCAGGATGGGCGTGTCATCCCGGGTCTTCCCTATCTCCGTTTTCAATGCCGCGATGACCTGGGCACAGGTTGGATCCATGGAATCCAGCTTGAGCTCCCTACCATCGGGCAAAGCAGAATTATCCATATGCACGTGGGCATCGTTGATGCCGGGGATCACCAGCCGGCCGTCGAGGTCGATGCGACGGGTTGCTTCTGTCGCCCTGGCATTGATTTCCTGCGTCGTACCAACCGACAGAATGTTTTCGCCACGCACGGCGAGGGCTTCGACGAACCCCGCGGCGCCACCGGTGAAGATTCTGCCGTTGGTCAGGATGATGTCGGCGCTAACCGGGGCCTGCCTGCCACAGGAGACCAACCATATACATGCGGCGACGATGGCCGTGGAGCTTGTTGCTCGCATCGGCCGATCATAGCAGGATTCCAGAATTCGCAAGAGGCGCCACAGAGAAATCGGTGGATAGAGCCCGCGACACTTCCGGACGTTGACCGGCCTTCCAGAATCGATCACTGCACGCCGCAGTGTGCACCATCGTCCGCCCACTTGACGTGGGCTTCTCGTACACTGGCCCCAAACGGCATTCCGGGAGACAGGTCCATCCTGGTCGCGCAGCGTTTACTGACGCAAACGGTTCCCGGTGATCGGCCCGGAGTGGCAGGCCGCAGTCAAGTTGACGAGAAATTGCCCAAAGCGCGGAAGTGCCCGGTTGAGGGATTGGTCCTCCCTGACGCGGCGCCGCCTTGATCGAAGAACGACGACCTCAGTCACTTCACCCGCGTAGCCGTGAACTCTCCGCTGACACTGTGCTCGGGCACGTCCAAAGCGCCGGTAATCTTGCCGTCCGCGGTGATGGTTCCACTGAAGTCGAGCGGCCCTCCTTCCGAGCGCTTCAACTGCCATTTCACCTTATTACTGTCAACGGTCCCGCTGATGGAGCCATCGACCCGTTCGCCAGTACAACTCCCGGTCAGCGCCTTATCGTTCTGGGTGAAAGTACAACTTTGTTCGGCCTCGTTCCCCATCACGTTGATATGGATGGCCCACTTGCCCGTTAACGACGGCGCGTCCGCGGCAAGCACATGGGTCGCGGCCGAAGCCAATAGAATCGGTATTAGTAGAAGTTTCTTCACGTTTGTTCCTTTCTGTCTCTGTCGCGGTTCCTGCCGATGCACTACAACTCGGGTCGCGGAGCCGGTTTTATTTCAATCGTAATGACTCCCGAGCCCAGCCCAGGCGTCGCGGCAGTCAGTTGGATCGATCCGCTCTGCTTCGACGTGCGCACTACAACGAGTGCCCGTCCCTGGAAAAGCTTGCGCCGGTAGCCTTGATAGGGAGCGGCGTCTTTGCCATCTCCGTTCCCCACTGCGGCGATCACGCCCGGCCCGCTGAGAGAGAACTGAACCTCCTGCTCCGCGTTCGGCTGCAACCGCCCCTCAGCATCCACAGCCTCCACGGTGACAAACGAGAGGTCCTGGCCGTCTGCCCGAAGCATGCCGAGTAGGGCTTCGGTGGCGCGATTGAACTTTTTTCCCGGCGGTGCACGATGCCCACGGGGCGCGCCATGCCGGGCGCGTTCAATTTGACAGCGAGGCGTCCCTGTTCGATCTCCGCCTGCATGGTGCGCGCCGAGAGCATTCTCACCACTGCCGGCGCGCCCGCACGAGTACGATTAACCGCGGATCGCGGGTCCCGGGCGGACCCCCTATACCATTGAGTCAGTTCTCGGTATGGTTAAAACCGAGACTCGGCCACCCGATCGAGAGTGCCAGCGACCCCCGGCG
>JADGNS010000892.1 GCA_017883355.1 Candidatus Solibacter sp. | reverse complement strand
GACGATCTCAGCCCGTTCCTCAGCCCGCAGGATCGCGCGCGTTTTCGCGATGCGATTCTCAGCGCCCGCAACGAAGGTCTGTTCACGCCGCCCGCCCGGCGCGGCACCGTGCAGATGCCCGGCAACAACGGCGGGGCCAACTGGGGCGGCGCCGCGGTGGATCCTGCGCGCGGCATCCTCGTCGTGGTGTCGAAGGATCTGCCCAGCCTGCTCAAACTGGAACCGAAGCCCAAGCCGGGTGCGGAATCTTCCGACGTGCGGTACGAGAGCGGTTTCGGCTTCATGATCGCGAGCGACGGGCTTTCCGCCATCGCTCCACCCTGGACGTCGATGACTGCCTACGACTTGAATGAGGGAAGCATCCAATGGAAGATCCCGTTGGGAGAAGTTCCCCAACTCGCCGCCAAGGGCTTCAAGAACACCGGCACGCATTACCCCAAGGTGGGGCCGGTCATCACGGCCGGCGGACTGATCTTCACCGGAACGCGGGATCGCAAGGTGCGGGCGTTCGACGTGGAGACCGGAAAAGTGCTCTGGGAAAAAGAACTCGATGCGGCGCTCGAGGGCATACCTGCCGTCTACGAGATCGGCGGGAAACAGTTCATCGTCTTCTGCGCGGCCGCACAGGTGGGATTGACCACGATGACGCAAGTCCCCATCCGCGGCGCGTACGTCGCGCTCGCCTTGCCGGACCTCGCGCCGCGCTGAAGAACCGGCGCGCGCCATCCCCCGCCATCCCCCGCTTGACTTCAAACGCGCGCCCATTTAAAGGTAAAGGTGCCTGAATATCTTTTGACTTGGGAGACGTCATGGCATTATCTCTTGAAGAGCAGACCTTCGCGGACCGCTGCATCACGGCTCATGCCGGCCGGCCCGGCGCGCTGCTCGGCATCCTGGAGCGAGTCCAGGAACATCATCCGCATAAATACCTATCGCCGGAAATCCTCGAATACGTGGCGGGCAAGACCGATGTCCCGCTCTCGCAACTGTATTCCGTGGTGACCTTTTACGCGCTGTTCAACCTGGAGCCGCAGGGCGACCACACCATCTGCATCTGCCGCGGAACTGCCTGCCACACGCGCGGGTCGCGCAGCCTGCTGCAACACGTGCGCCTGGAACTCGGTCTGCCTGAGGAGAGCGAGGACGGCGCCGACAAGCTCTGCATGACGACGGCCGACCGCAAATACTCCTTGCGCACGGTGGCCTGCTTCGGCCAGTGCGCGCTGGCTCCCGTCGTGGAAGTGGACCACGCCATCTTCGGACACATGAACGAGCAGACGCTGCACCGTGAAGTGGAACACCTGACAAAGGAGAAGAAGAAGTGACCCGCATTCAGGATTTCGGTTCCTTCAATTCGGTGCGCGAAGCCGGGATGGCGAAACTGCTTCCCTCGCGGCCGCGCATCGGCGTGGGCATGGGTACGTGCGGCTCGGGCAACGGCGCCGAGGGCGTCTATCACGCGTTCGCCGAAGCCATCAACCAGCAGGGCCGCGACGTCAAGCTGGCCTCCGTGGGGTGCTTCGGCTTCTGCGCGCAGGAGCCGCTGGTCAACGTCCGCCTGCCCGGCCGCCCGCTGGTGATTCTGCGGCGCGTGCAGGCCTCTGACGTCCCCCGCATCCTCGACGATGTCGCCACCGGCACCATGACCGAGGGCCTCGCGCTCTGCAAGATCGAGGAATGGGACCACCTCACCTCGCACATTCTCTACGGCCAGGGCTATCCCAATATCCCTTCCTGGCAGACCATTCCCTTTTTCAAACCGCAGAAGAAGATCGTGCTGCGCAATTGCGGTTTGATCTCGCCCGACGATATCGAGGAGTACATCGCCATCGGCGGCTACCAGGCGCTCTACAAAGTGCTGATCGACGCCAATCCAGAGATGGTGATCGAGCAGATCAAGGCGTCCAAACTGCGCGGCCGCGGCGGCGCCGGCTTCCTGACGGGCCTCAAGTGGGAATTCCTGAAGAAGGCCGTGTCCGACGCCAAGTACGTCATCTGTAACGCCGACGAAGGCGACCCCGGCGCCTACATGAACCGCAACGAGATCGAAAGCGATCCGCACGCGCTATTGGAAGGCATGATCATCGGCGGCTACGTGATGGGCGCCGCCGAGGGCATCGTTTATATCCGCGCCGAGTACCCGCTGGCGGTCCACCGCCTGACGCGCGCCATCGAACAGGCGCGGCAATCCGGCATTCTGGGCGATAACTGTCTGGGACGCGGATTCCGCTTCGATATACGCCTGGTGGAAGGCGCGGGCGCCTTCGTCTGCGGCGAAGAGACGGCGCTGATCGCGTCCCTGGAAGGCTACGCGGGACGTCCCCGTCCGCGCCCGCCGTTCCCGGCGCAGAAGGGGCTCTACGGCAAGCCCACCAACATCAACAACGTGGAGACCTGGTACAACATCGCGCCCATCGTATCCAAAGGGCCGGCCTGGTTTAGCGAAATCGGCAGCACCAAGAGCGCCGGCACCAAGGTGTTCTCCCTGGTCGGCAAGATCAACAACACGGGTCTCGTCGAAATGCCCCTCGGCACGCCGCTGAAGACGTTCATCTACGACGTGGGCGAAGGCGGCAGCGATGGCAAGCACATCAAGGCCGTACAGACCGGCGGTCCCTCCGGCGGATGCATCCCGCAGGACATGTTCGACACTCCGGTGGACTACGAGACCCTGGCGCAACTGGGCTCCATCATGGGCTCGGGCGGCATGGTGGTGATGGATGAAGACAACTGCATGGTGGATGTCTCGCGGTACTTCATCGAATTCACCCACTCCGAAAGCTGCGGCAAGTGCATTCCGTGCCGCGTGGGGCTGGATAAATCGCTGCGCATTCTGAATGCGTTCACGCGCGGGCGCGCCGCCGAAACCGATCTCGACCGGCTGGACGAGATGGGGCGCATGATCCGCGACACCTCGCTGTGCGGCCTGGGACAGACGGCGCCCAACCCGCTACTCACCACCATGCGCCACTTCCGCCACGAGTTCCTGGACCACATCCGCGCCAAACGCTGCCGCGCGGGCGTGTGCGACGACCTGGCGCTTTCGCCGTGCGAAAACAGTTGTCCGCTGCACATGAACATTCCGCGCTTCCTGCAGCTCTATAAGGAAGGGCGCATCGAGGAAGCGTTCGAAGCCGTGGTGATGGACAACCCGCTGCCCGCATCCACCGGCCGCGTCTGCCAGCACCCCTGCGAAAACCGCTGCCGCCGCCGCTCGCTCGATGAGGCGGTCAACATGCGCGAGGTGCACCGCACCATCGCC
>JADGNS010000891.1 GCA_017883355.1 Candidatus Solibacter sp. | reverse complement strand
GGGCGGAGTGCTCAACGCGGTGGACGCCGTGCTAACCGGCGTGGCGCGCAACGCCTTCTGCGCCGTGCGGCCGCCGGGGCACCATGCCAATGCGGGGCGCGGGATGGGGTTCTGCGTGTTCAACAACGTCGCCATCGCGGCGCGCTATGCGCAGCGCCGCCACGGCGTGGGGCGCGTGGTCATCGTGGATTGGGACGTGCATCACGGCAACGGCACGCAGGACATCTTTTATCGCGACGCCTCGGTGTTCTTCTTCAGCTCGCACCAGTGGCCGCTCTATCCCGGGACCGGCCGCGCCGACGAAACCGGCGATGGGCCGGGCGAGAGAACCACCATGAACTTCCCGTTCCCCGCGGGGTCGGGCCGGCGCGAGATCCTGGGAGCGGTCGAGAACCACCTGCTCCCCGCGGCGACCCGCTTTCAGCCCGACCTGGTGCTGATCTCGGCGGGCTTCGATTCCCGCGTGGGCGATCCGCTGGGAAGCTTCACGCTGACCGACGAAGATTTCGCCGACCTCACGCGCGCGGTGATGGGGATCTCCGATGGCCGTGTAGTCTCCATGCTGGAAGGCGGCTACAATCTCGACGGCCTGGCCTCGGCGGCGACGGCCCACGTCGCGGCGCTACTTGACGGGTGAGACCCAACCGCTTCATCCATACTGCGCAAGTCCGCGGGTCGCATCATGAATGCCCGTGTACCTCTGTTCTACCCCCGCTCAGAAGTTCCAGTCCCCTTCCTGTCGGGGTAAGGGGGGGATTGGGCCGGCGCGTATCGCTGGTCCAGCGGTGTGGCGCACGTGGCAGGGCGCGATCCGGAGAACCTGGTTGACCTGGACTGGTGGCAGGTCCTCAGCGGGCCGGGAGATGACCGGGCCGCGCCGCTGACGCGATGCACGTATGCGGGGCGTCCATTTGGAGATGAGGAGTTCGTGCGGAGACTATCGGAGCGATTCGGCCGCTACTGGGCGCGCGGGCGGCCCCGCAAGGAGCGCGCCGCGGCAGCGGATGCGAGGCAACTGGCGTTGTTCGGAGAATAGGGCGGGGATCGGATCCGGTAGCGGAAGTGAGGGCCGGGAAATCGCGCAGTTCAGGCTGACCCCTTTTTGAGGGCATCATGCGGGTCGCGGCTATCTACGATATTCATGGGAATCTCCCCGCACTGGAGGCTGTACTCCGGGAGATTCGTCAAGCGGAAGTAGACCGTGTGGTGGTCGGGGGCGATGTGGTTCCCGGCCCGATGCCGCGGGAATCGCTCCGGTGCCTGCTGGACCTCGGCATTCCCGTGCAGTTCATCTATGGCAACTGCGAGGTTGCGGTGCTCGAACAGATGGCAGGCAAGGATCCAGCCAAGGTGCCGGAGGCGTATCGGCCCATCATGCGCTGGACGGCTGAGCAACTGCACCCTGAGTACGAGCGAGTATTGGCCGGATGGCCGAAGACGCTCCGCGTCGGAATCCCCGGTTTAGGCGAGGTGCTGTTCTGTCATGCCACGCCGCGAGACGAAGATGAGTGTTTCACTCGCCTGACGCCGGAAGACCGCCTCTTGCCAATCTTTGAAGGCCTCAACGTACCGCTGGTCGTCTGCGGCCATACCCACATGCAGTTTGACCGAATGATCGGAAGGACTCGGGTTGTGAATGCCGGCAGTGTGGGGATGCCGTTTGGGGAGCCAGGCGCCGATTGGCTCCTGCTGGAACCCGGCGTTCAGCTTCGGCATACGCCGTACGATCTCACCGAAGCTGCCGGGCGCATTCGAGCGACGGCTTATCCACAAGCTGAGGATTTCGCGGCCCGCAGCGTGCTAGAGCCGCCATCGGAGCAAGACATGCTGAAAGTATTCGCCCGCGTCGGATTGAACTCAGCGCGTTGAGCGGTCCGCCCCGTCATTCATTCTGGGTTGGCTCTTGGCGAAGTACAGGGCTACGGCGCGATCGATGTTCACGCGGGTCATCCTTACCGGACGGCCTTCATATTCGCTGATGGCTTTTACCAGGCGGTAAATGTCCATCGGGTAGCAGGCGCGCAGCACCTTGGCGGCGTACGCTTCGCAACACCCTCGAAGGTACTCGGCACATCCGGGTTCGGCGGGCACCTGATGCGCCTGGATCACCCGGCGGAAGATCTCATCGAAGACTTCGGCGCAGATATCGTCCACCAGCACTTTGGTCTGAATGCGGCGCAGAAAGGCCTCATCGGCGAGATCGTGCGGATCCAGGTTGGTCGAGAACACCACCATCAACTCGAACGGCACCTGGAACTTCATGCCGGAAGCGAGTGTCAGGTAATCGACGCGCCGGTCCAGCGGAACAATCCAGCGGTTCAACAGATCGCGCGGCGCCAGCATTTGCCGGCCAAAATCGTCGACGATCAGGATGCCGTTGTTGGCCTTCATCTGGCAGGGAGCGATGAAGACGCGGGTGGATTCGTCCACTCGGAGTTCCAGCATCACGGCCGATAGCTCGCCGCCCATGGTGATGCACGGCCGCTCACAGACCGCCCAGCGCGGATCCAGCAGGTCGTCGTGAAACGGGACCCTTTTGTGGACCACGGGGTCGAACAGAGCGATGATGTGGCCGTCCACCTCCACCGAGTAGGGCACCACCACGGTGTCATGATAAATCCGCAGCAGGCGCTCGGCGATGCTCGTCTTGCCGTTCCCCGTGCCGCCGTAAAGGAACAGGGACTGGTGGCCGATCAGCGAGGGGCCAAGTTGATCGAGCAAGCCATCGGGCAGGACCAAATCGTCAAAGGCCCCGCGCAGGCTTTCGCGGCTCAAACGGACATGCGCCGCCTGCGCCTTCACCACTTTCTGATACTGCTGGATGGAGACCGGCGCCGGTCCCACGTACTGGCAGACTTCATTGCGCCCGCTGGCCTGCGCCCGCCCGGTCGCGGTCAGCGTGAACGAATAATCGTTGCCCGTCATCCCCTTGACTTCCAGCAGTTGCTGATTGCGGAACTGATGGAAAAGCGTTTCCAACACGGGGAAAGACAGCTTCAGGGTTTCGTTCAGCCGCGCCAGGGTCCCGGAGCCGTGCAGCCAGAGGTAGCGGAGAACCAGATCGGCGACGACAGAGCGGGGTATGCCCAGATCCTCTATGCGATCCGGTACGATCGGCCAGCAATCCTGCCTGAGGGCCGGTGGGGCTTCTTGCGCGGCGGTCATCCGTTATGGAATATACACGAGGCCCGCGGCAGGCTACCAGTACCCAAATGGATAACGTATACTGCCGCCTTTAGGTATACCTTGGATAACGTTACGCCCCGGG
>JADGNS010000890.1 GCA_017883355.1 Candidatus Solibacter sp. | reverse complement strand
TATTATAGTCACCAAACCGACCACGCTGCAGAACGCCGCCGTCGGCACGCCGCTCTATTCGTCCTTTGCCACCAATGTCCCCATCTACAACACCGCCATGCAGAGCATGATCAATGCGCGGCGCGCCCAGGGCCAAAACGTGTTCCTGGCCGACATGTTTTCCGTCGTCGATGGCAGAACGATGTTCCTGAGTGATAACCTGCACCCCAACCCGGCTGGCCTCAAGGCCATCGCCAGCGAGTGGCTGTTCCGCATCGACGCCCTCACCGCGCGGACAAATCGGACCATCACCCCCCTGATTGCCGGGGGTTCGGTTTGGAGGTATTCAGACTGGGGCCTGGACCTGGGCACCAACTGGGTTCAGCCACATTATGATGACTCGGCTTGGGCGCAGGGACCGGCCCGATTGGGTTACAACATCCCGGGGATAGCTACCACCGTCAGCTACGGCCCACTCTCCACGAACAAATACATCACCACCTATTTTCGCCACGACTTCGTGGTGCCATCCACGGTGCACTACACCAATCTCAACTTCCGCCTCAACCGGGCGCACGGCGCGGTGGTATGGCTCAATGGACGGGAAGTCTTCCGGGCCAACATGCTCGACGGGCCGATCTCCTTCCTTAATTACTCCAAAGGCGCTTTGGCGCTGGACGCATTGCACATCTACTATCCGACCAACATACCCATCTCGTTCCTGCCCGCGGGAACGAATGTCATGGCTGTGGAGGTTCACACGTTTGGCCCCTCCACACCTGGTATCAGCTTCGACCTCGAGTTGTTTGGCATGGGGGATTACCCGCCACCAACTCCGCCACTCTCTGCCTCTTTGGACGGGGCGAACATGCGGTTGCGGTGGCCGGCTACTAACAACGCGGGTTTTGTGCTGATTTCAGGCACCGACCTCTCCGGGACTTATTCGTGGTTGCCACTGGGCGGACCCTATATCCTCGACGGCGGCTATTACGAGTATCGCGAGCCCTTGAATCTCGCCCAGACCGCGAACTATTACCAGCTCCGCTATGTCGGCCTTCCAGCTATTGGCCCGCAGATGCGCATCCGTCTCGAATCCAATGCCGTGGTGTGCTCCTGGGCGGGCGGCTTCGACGGGTTCAACCTGGAAGTGAGCGCCGGTGTGGGTCCCTCTGCCGTCTGGGAGACGGTCAACGGCCCTTACTCCCCGAGCAATGGCAGCTTCCAGGTATGGACCCCGAGGATTGGAGTTTCCAACCAGTTCTTTCGGCTCAGAAAGCCATTGCGCTAGTCGAAGAAGACGGCGGCATTTGGGAAGCCCTTGCTCATTTGCTCCGTCGAACCAGGGCCGACGCGAATGCTGCGCGTCAGCAGCATGGACTGCCCGGTGGTGATCGTGTGGAGGTCCACTGCGGCATTGGGACTCGGAGCGTCTTGACCGCAGCGCCGGTGGGGTTACTGTGAACGTAGTTAAAGACCCCACCGGATGGCGGCTAGGCTATTCCGTGCGGCCTTCCGACAGAATCATGTGACTTTCATGCGTGGAGTAGAGCGTTTGCGGGCCAGGCAGGCCTCTTGGTTGCTCGCGGCGATGTTGAGCGCCGCAGTATCGCGCGCCGCTCCGCCCCCCGTTGTTCCTCTGGATTCCGCCCAGACCAACCGGCCTGGACGGTCGATCAAGATTTGGCCCAGAGAGCCGGCTCCCGACACGAATGTGCTGGCGGTTCCGGCGGTGCCCAAACCCACGCCCGCTCGCCGCGCGGACCTGCCCACGGCCTTCATCGGAAATGCCCCATCCTCCCTGGCCGACCTCAGAACCATGGAGCGGCATGTCAAAGCGCTGGTTGCGCGCGTGTCGCCCGCGGTGGTAGCGGTAGAGGTCGGCAATGGCAGTGGCAGCGGGGTGGTTATTTCGGCCGATGGACTGGTGCTGACCGCCGGGCACGTCTGCGGAGAGCCGGATCGCAGTGTGCGGTTCACCTTTCCCGATGGCAAGACAGCGCACGGCAAGACCTTGGGCAGGGACACCGAGAGTGACACTGGGCTCATGCGCATCACCGACCCGGGCCCCTGGCCCCATGCGGCAATGGGCGATCTGGCGCAAGCACGGGCCGGAGACTGGGTGCTCGCCCTGGGCCATCCCGGCGGCTTTGACCTGCGGCGATCGTTGGTGGTGCGGCTGGGGCGCATCATCCGGATCGACGAGGGCGCGCTGCAAACCGATTGCACGATCAGTCCGGGCGACTCGGGCGGCCCGTTGCTGGACATGCACGGTCGCGTTATTGGCATTCACAGTGCCATCAGCACTTTGTTGGCGGAGAACTTCCATGTGGCAATTAGCGAATTCTACGACAACTGGAACGTGATGGCCAAAGTTAAGGATGCCGACGAAGAGGCGGCAGCGTCCCGGGCTTATGTCGGGGCCAGCGGCGTGAACGATGACGCCGGTTGCCGCCTGATAGAAGTGGAGGAAAATAGCCCCGCCGCCCGGGCCGGCCTGAAAGTGGGCGACGTGGTGCTGAAAGTGAATGGGCGGGACATTAAGGTGTCCGCCGCGTTCCAGCGCTGGGTGTCCGAGGCTACACCCGGCGAAACGCTTAACCTCCAAATCAAACGCGGCGACGAAGTGCTCTCCATTAAGGTCAGGATGGAAACCCCGCGACTGAAGCAGCCATGAGCGTCGAGGTTCGAGGTTCGAGAGTCGAGGGTCGAAAGTCTCTTGCGAGCCCAGGAAGTCACCAGCCCCGTGCCTTTTCCATCTGCCATCTGCCATCTGCCATCTGCCATCCACTGCCTCTTTCGGCCATTGCGTCGAAACTTCCCCTCGCCCTCGCGCTGGCGCTGCTGGCCCAGGCTGCCGGCGCGCAGATGTCTTCCCGTCCGTCCACGCTCCCGCTCAACCGCTATCGAAACGGGGAGGAAACGCTGCGCGCCTTTGCGCCGATATCCGAGGCGACGCGCTATTCCATTGTGAAGTTCAACGTGGATGGCGCCACGGTGGCTCTCGGCACAGTCGTGGACACCAACGGCCTGGCCCTTACCAAAGCCAGCGAACTGAAGAAGGGCAAACTGACCTGCTGGCTCGCCGTCGAAAAAGAGGTGCCGGCGGAAGTAATCGCCACCGATGAGGATGAGGATGTGGCGCTCGTGCAAGTGCATGCCCATGGCCTTAAGCCGGTCCGCTGGGATACGGACCCGGTTTCCGAGGGCCAATGGGCGATCACCCCTGGCATCGCCGCGACGCCCCACGCGGTCGGGATCATCAGCGCCCTGCCGCGGCGGATAAGGCCCCCG
>JADGNS010000076.1 GCA_017883355.1 Candidatus Solibacter sp. | reverse complement strand
CTTGAGAGACGGCGAACGAGCCCCCCGCCGAACTCTCCATGCGGCGCGTGGCGGAGGTGTCGGTGAGACGCGAGACGCCGCTGGCCGCGGTGAGATCCAAGCCGTATGGCGCGGTGGAGCCTTGATCGCCACCGAATATGTAACGTCCCTGGACGGTGGTATTGCTGAGGGCCACCATTTCCTCGAGCAGCGATTGCACTTCGCCGGCGATGCTCTGCCGGCCCGCGGCATCCGTGGTGAAAGTGGCGCCCTGGGCCGCCAGCACCCGCGCGCGGTCCATGATTTTGGTGGCTGAAGTCAGGGCTCCATCGGCCGCGTCGGCGTCGGCTTTGGCCACGGCGAGATTCTGCTGGATCTGCGTATTGCGGGCTCCGTCGGTGCGCAGTTGCAGGATCAAATCGACCTCGCTCGGAGCGTCGGAGGCCACGTTCACGCGTTTGCCGCTGGAAGTCTGTCGGGTGGCTTCGTCGATACCGCGCTGCACGCGAGCCACGTTGGCGAGAAAAGCTTCGGAGGAAGCGCTGAGATTGCTGATCATAGAGTGCCTTACTGCAGGATGTTGATCGTCGTCTCCGTGAGTTGGTCGAGCACGCTCAGGAACTTGGACGTAGCCTGGTAGGCGCGCTGGAATTGCATGAGGATGGCCGCTTCCTCGTCGAGCGATACCCCCTGATACTGCTGGCGGAGGTCCTTGGCCTGGTTGAGGAGCGATTGCTGTACGTCCTGGTTGTTCCTGGCGTCGTTCAATACGGTGCCCACGCGGCTGGCGAGCTGACCATAGAACTGGCTGTAGCTGAAGCCGTTGACTTTGTCGGCGTCCTGCACCGGGCTGGCCAGTGCGGAAAGCGCGAGCGGCACACCATTGGATACCTCGGGCGGGCCAGGGCTGATCGCCGCCAATTGGTCCGCCGTGACGCTAGGGTCCACGGAAAGCGAGGCCGCTGTAGAGGTGACGTCGGTGGTGTTGTAGGTGAACAGCGGGACGCCGGGCACTGCCGGAGGACCGTCGGTAATATTGCCCGCCGTTAAGAGCTGATTGACGCGGTCGGCGATTTGCTTCGCCATGACGTTGAGATCGCCCGGTTGATAGGCGTCGCCGATAAAGGACGGCACAATCTGGTTACGTAATTGGAGCAGTGCGCCCAATTGGGCGCCGGTGGTCTTGGATGTGATGTCGCTGCCGTCGGAGCCCTGTATCCGCACCTTGGCCGGCGCGTTGGCGTTGGTCGGCGCCGGATCCTGCGACTGGTAGAGCGACGAGCTGATCTTGTACTGCTTGTCCTCGAGCAGGAGCGGTGTTTCACCGTTCAGCATCAGGCTCACCGTGCCATCGGATTGGAATGTGGCGTTGACATCCACCAGGGGAGCGAGTTCGTCGAGAGCCGCATGCATGCGGGCGCTGAGGCCGCCGTCGCTCTTGTTGCCCTGCATGACGATATGGTTGTAGCCCTGGATCTCGGCTACCAGTTGATTTACCTGGTCTACCGTCTGGCCGATCTGCTGCTCGGCGTCGTGCGCCTGCGCGGAGATGCTGTTGCTGGCCTGTTGGAAGGTGTGGGCAAGGTCGGTAGCGCGTTCCACGACGGTTTGGCGCGCGGCTTGATTGTCGGGCGTGGCGCCCCAGGCGGAGAAGCTCTGGAAGAGGTTGTTGAGAGCCTGCGGAATTCCCTGGTTGCCCGAAATATCGAAGTTGGACTGGATCGCCGTCAGGTTTTCCACCAGTTGCTGCTGGTATCCCAGGCCGCTGGCCTGCTGCCGCACCGTCTGCTCGGCGAACTCGTCGCGCGTGCTGACCAGTTTGCCGGCGCGCACGCCGCCAGTGACCCCACCCTGGGCGTCAAAGGGGAGGGCGTAGAGATCGATGCGCTGTTTGGCGTAGCCGGGGGTTGATGCGTTGGAAACATTGTTCTGGGTGGTTTCGAGCACCTGGCCGTAGGCTTCCAGCGCGTTGGCGGAAGAGGCGAGAGTAGCAAGCAGGTTTGACATGACAATTACCCTTGTAGGGAGATGCGGGGGCCGTGCACCAGCGGTGCCGATTCGCCGTTTCCCGTATAGCCTCCCGTCATGGCGCCGCGGACTTGTAGCCAGTTAAGATGAAAATCGGCCGCACCCTGGAGCAATCGCGTGGTGCGCACGAAGCTGTGCCTGAGCCGCCAGGCTTCTTCGAGGGCGACGGCGTTTCCAGCCTGCTGGGAAAGCGTGGGCTGGCATTCCGCCAGATGGCGTCCGGCCGCTTCCAGCACCGAGGAACAACAGTCCAGAGCCTCGGGCGAGGGCCTGGCGAGTAAGTCGCAGGCAAAGTCCAATTGCTGCCGCGCCGACAGCAGTTGCTCGACTAGCGCCGCGGTGGGCATCTCACTGCAATCCGGCGCTGAGGGCCTCGGCGACCAGGCCTTTGCTGGTGGCCGCCGAATCCGGTTTGTAGTTGCCGCTCTGGAACTCGACGGCCAGGGCCTGGACCCGGTTGGCTCGAGCCGATTCGAATGTCGCCAGAGTGCGCGACAGCCGGCTCAGAGTGCCGGAAAACTCGATGCGGTCGTTGGACATGTCCGCGCCGTCGACGGAAGACATGGGGGACTTAGCAGTTCCCGCGCGACTCAGGTTCTGGGACTCTTGCGTCCGCCCCGTCTCGGTGGCGGCAGTGCCTGTCAGGTTTTGATCGTAGATTTTCATACCAGCACGCCAGTTTCGCTAAATGACATATCGGCAGAAGCCATCGGGAACTATAGGGCTGGTCTTAATAATCTGTACCGGCGCCGCCTTGCCAGGCCGCGACCCTAAAGGTCTTCCGCTGCTCCGCCGATGGATGTGGTGAGTTTGCCATGGGATCGACACAGGTGTTATGGATCAGCGCCGAGGCGGAACTGCCGGCCGAATGGCCCCACCACCCGGCCGTCTGGAGTATCGAAATCCAGCCGGCCGACGAGGCGATCGCGGCGCTGGCGGTTGCCGACTACGCGGCGATTGTGCTGAATCTTCCCATCCCCGGCTGGACGGCTCCCACCTTGCTCGAAGCGGTTCGGCGGGCTGCTCCAGGTGTTCCCGTGCTGGCGCGCGATCCCAAGGCCTCGGTCGCCGAGGCCGTCCAGTTGGCGCATTTGGGCATCTACCAATTCCTGCCGGCGGATGAGAGCGCCTTCGGTATCATCGACCAGGCCATCGAGGACGCGCGGCTGGGCGACCTGGCGCGAATGGCGGCCCTGGTCAACCGCGAGGACTGGGAGCGCATGTTGGTGGGCGGCAGCCGCGAGATGCGGCAACTGCAGCACATCATCCGGCTGGTGGCGGGCCGCCGCGCCACCGTATTGATCACCGGCGAAACCGGCACCGGCAAGGAACTGGGCGCGCGCGCCCTGCACATGGCGGGCAACCGGCGGAGCGCTCCGCTGGTGGCCGTGAACTGCAGCGCTCTGCCGGAGACTCTGCTGGAGAGCGAACTGTTCGGGCACGTGCGCGGCGCCTTCACCGGCGCGTTCCAGAACCGCATCGGCCGCTTTGAGCAGGCGCAGGGGGGCACTCTCTTTCTGGACGAAATCGGAGAACTCCCCATGGAGCTCCAGACCAAACTGCTGCGCGTGCTGCAGGAGCGGGAGGTCCAGCGATTGGGCAGTTCGGAAACCATCAAGGTGGACATACGCGTGGTGGCGGCCACCAATTGCGATCTGGCGCGGCGGATTGAGGAAGGCAGGTTCCGCGAGGATCTGTTCTACCGTTTGAATGTGGTGCCCATCGAAATGCCGCCTTTGCGGAGGCGGCGCGAAGACGTGCCGCTGTTGGCTACCCACTTCGTGGATAGAGTCTGCCAGGCAGAGGGGATTGCGCCGAAGGTGCTGATGCGCGAAACCCTGGACCGGTTGTGCGATTATGCGTGGCCCGGAAATGTCCGGCAACTGGAGAATATGGTGGAGATGGCGGTCGCGCTGAGCGGCGACCGCCGCATGCTGGCGCCTGCGGATTTCCCGCTCCCAGCGCCGTTGCTGGAACGGCCGTTGACCGGGCGCGTGCCCGTGGTGGCAGTGCCCGATTGCGGCCTGGATTACGAGCAGACCCTGGCCGTGATCGAGCGCAGCATCCTCGAACAGGCGCTGCGTAAGACGGGAGGGAACAAGAAAGCCGCGGCCGATATGCTGGGTTTGAAGCGGACCACTTTGTCGGCGAAAGTACGCAGTCTGGAGCCGGTGGCCTGAGGCCGGGCGGCCGGATCTAACGGATGTAGTCTTTGGCGATGGAGCGCTTGTCGTAGCCATCCAGCACGTGCACGACGCGGATCTTTTTCAGCGATACCGGGGAAAGCTGGCCGATCGGAATGTACATGATGGTGCGCCCCAGACGCCCGGCGATGGTGCGGAAAATGGTGCGGGGCGGCTTGGCGGCCACGTAGACCACATGCCGGTGGATGGAATAATCCAGCGCCGCCATGAGCAGCCGCTCGGATTTGGATTCGGCGAACTCGTAGTCCGGGTCCTGCCAAACGTCGTACATGCGGCGGGCGGGCAGGCTCATCAGGAAGCCGCCATATTCGCCGCGGCCGATGCCGGGGCCCACCAGGTTGTCGAACGGGAAGGTCGAATAGAATGCCATGTCGCTCTCATTCTGGTTCTCGCCGAGCCAGGTGGTCATATACGAGTAGCGGTTATCGCGATCCTCATCGAAGATCACCACCACGCTGCCTACTTCCCCGCGGATCTTCTGGAACTGGCGCACGTAAATGCGCTTTTCGTACCACTTGCGGATGGTCTCGCGCAGGTCGATGCCATCCAGAATGGAGGTGGTGAAAGGCTCGACGCGCACGTGCTCCTCGGAGAGAACGCTCTTGCCCTTCTTCTTGAGGTAGCGCCCGTAGTCCTCGATGATCAGGTCTTCGGGGGGATACGAGCAGATTCCGGCGCCGTTCAACTGGCTGGCCCATTCGCCGGGGAACTTCTCTTTCTTGCGCGGCTTGAGTCCGTACGGGCGCAGTTTCTGCTTGGTATTGGGCAGGCGGCGGCGCAGCCGGATGCGGCGCGTGTCGATCCAGACCTCTTCGCCGGAGATGCGCGCCGTAGCCAGGTCGCTCTCCACCCGTTGGGGCGGATAACTTCCGGCGGCCTCCCAGACGTCCCAGGCGTAGTTGTCGTCGGCGATGCCGCGTGCGGCCACGGCGAGATCGAAGATGCCGGCCGAAAGATCGTTGGCGGCAAGGGCGAGATTGCGCGTATAGCGGGCCAACAGGCGGCGCTGCCAGTGGGCGATGCGCTCGCCGGTATTGGCCTCGTACTCCTTTTCGGCGGCGCGCAGGACGGCGATCTGCGCATGCCGGCGATCGGTCAGGTTGGCATCGGTCATCAGCCCGCGAAAGTTCTCGTAGCGCCACTGGAGCGCGGGGTATTCGAGCAGGATTTCGGCCAGCGATTCGGGATGCGGGTTGAGCAGTTCGATGCCTTCGCGGCGGGTACGCGCCAGGGGCTGCGCCTGGGGTTCCTCCATGGCATCGAGCACCGGGTCGAGCAGGTTGAGTGAGATCACCACCAGCACTTTGGCGAAAGGATCGGCGCCCTGGAGCTTCCAGGCGATCCCGGCGGCATGGCGCGCCACCTCGTCCGAGCGCGCCTGCGGATAGACGCGGTACGCCTCCACATACCGTGCGAGGCCGATGTGGCGCACGGCGTAAGGGTCGGGATAGGCGTCCTTGAGGTGGGGGCGATGGCCGGCATCCGGGTCGGCGAAGACGATTTCCGCGCCTGCCTCGAGGCCCGTGCGGATGGCCTCGGTGAACGGGTCGGAGGGCTCGATGGGGACGTAGACCGCCTGATCTTCGCCGCCGTCCTCATCGGGGTAGAAGATGACGGAGATTTCGGGGAGCCGCGAAACCGCCCGCATCCAGGCGGGCTGGAGCGTGGCGGGCAGCTCCAGGGCGACCACTTCGGGACGGTCGCGCAGGATGGCCGCGCGCACTTCGATGGCGAATTCCAGGCGCCCGGGGACCACCGGAAAATACGTGAAGCGGCCGCGCGTCAGGCTGCCCGGATCAGGAATCGGAAGGTCGATTTCTCCGGGCATAGCGTAAAGCTTCCTCTCCCAACACCTGGATGACGGCGATCTCCAGGGCTTCGGATTCGTGGTTGCGCTCGGTGGCCAGGCTCTTCAGCTTGATGGCGTAGCGCGCGATGTTGATGCCGTCGCGCACCGTGTAGCGCTCGTCGGCGGCGTGCGCCATCTGCAGGAAATCCACCACGTAGCTCAGGATGCGCTCTTCGGCGAAGGGCAGGTTCTCCTTCAGGATGTGGTGCTCCTCGTCGCGCTCCGGGAAATCGATGAAGATCTGGGGTTGCAGGCGCGAGTGGATGTACTCGGGCAATTCGAAGGTGCTGGCATCGTCGTTCATGGTGGCCACCAGGCGGAAGTGCGGGTGGGCCTTGATCTTGATCCCGGCGACGATGGATTCCACGTAGCGCCGATTATCCAGCAGAGGGGCCAGGCTGGCCCAGCTCTTTTCGCTCATGCGATTGCCCTCGTCGATAATGGCGATGCCCCCTTTGATCATGGCGGTGACCAGGGGCGAGGCCACATACCGCAGGTTGCCGCCGCCTTCGATCACGGGCGTGACCAGCAGATCCTCGGGACGCGTATCGAGCGTGGCTTGCAGGATGTAGACGTCGCGCCCCATGCGGCGGCCGGCGGCATAGGCCAGGGTGGTTTTCCCCACTCCCGGTTTGCCCAGCAGGCGCGGGTTCATGGGGAGGTCCTGTTCGCTGACCACCATCCAGGCGGCCAGCAACTGCCGCATCAATTCGTCCTGCCCGACCCACTGGATTGCAAGTTCGTCCGGATGGGCCAAGTGTAGGGTAACGCCCTCAATCTCGACAGTCATACGCTACCCCTCATTATGCGGCATGCGGGTGATCGCCAAGCGACCGGGCCGCTCGCCCTGCCGCCGCAAGAGTAGAATGATGATTGATGACGCGCAAGATCAGTGTGGTGATCGAACAAGACGAGCACGGTTGTTATGCATGGTGCCCGGAACTAAAGGGTTGCCAATCGCAAGGAAAGACGGTCGAGGAGACTCTGGCCAATATCCGTGAGGCCATCGAACTCTACCTGGAGACTCTGACCGACGAAGAGCGCTCCGCGGCGCTGAGCCGGGAAATTCTTACCACCGCGATCGAAGTTCATGCCTAAGGCGCCGCGCTTAACCGCGTCCGATGCGGAAGCGGCACTCTTGAAAGCCGGTTTCGTCTGGTTGCGGTCCAAAGGCAGTCATCGGATCTACGCGAATGGTGGCCGCAGGGTTGTGGTCCCGTTCCATGGTGGCGCGACGCTGCATCCGAAAATCGTCAAGCAGGTCCTCGAAGCCATTGAAGACGCCCCCGGCATGCAGATTCCTCCCGTGTAATGCCCAAGCCGAGCCCTTCACCCCACTGCCCCACTTGTTACATTAAAGTCTGACGCCCGGCACGCATGAAACAGGTTATCCGCAAAGGACTGAAAGACATCATCGTGGACGAGGTCCCCGATCCCGCCCTTCTGCCGCACCACGTGCTGGTGCGGCCGCTGTATTCGCTGATTTCGAGCGGCACCGAGACGGCCAGCATCCATCGCGATAGCCTGTTCAGCGAGGTGGCCGACAATCCGTCGCACCTGCGCAAGATCTGGGATGTGGCCATGAAGACCGGTCCCGTGGCCACCATCGCCGAGGTGCGCGCCAAATTCACCGAGTATGCCGTGCTCGGATACTCCGGCGCCGGCGTGGTGGCGGCGCGCCACGCCACGGTGACCGATCTGGAAATCGGCGAGCGCGTGGCTTACGGCGGCGAAGGCACGGGGCATGGCGAGACCATCCTGGTGGGACGCAATCTGGCGGCGCGCATGCCCGAGAGCGTGGCTTATGAGCACGCCTGTTTCGCCACCCTGGGCAGCATCGCCATGAACGCGGTGCGCACGGCGCGCATCGAACTGGGCGACGTGGTGGCGGTGATCGGACTCGGCCTGGTGGGGCAATTGGTGGCGCAACTGGTGCGCTTGCAGGGCGGCGTGGTGGTGGGCATCGATCTCAACGGCAAGCGCGTGGATATGGCTCGCGGGCTGGGCGCCGATCACGGGATCGCGGGCGCTTCCGCCCTGGAAGGCGTGCGCGGTCTTACCAATGGGCGCGGCGTGGATTGCGCCATCGTCGCCGCGGCTTCGAAATCGCCCGCGCCGGCGCAACACGCCTTGAGCCTCTGCCGCGACCGCGGCCGCATCTGCATTGTGGGCGCGGTGGGCATGGAGTTCCCCTGGAACGACATGTACCTCAAGGAGATTCAGTTATACATGTCGCGGGCGTACGGCCCCGGAAGCTACGACGCGTCGTACGAGAAACAGGGGCGCGACTACCCGCTGCCCTACGTGCGCTGGACCGAGAATCGCAATATGGAGGAGTTCCTGCGCCTCGTCGCCGCGGGACGCATCGATGTGCGCCCGCTGATCACCCACGAATTCCCGCTGGACGAAGCGGCCAAGGCCTACGACACCATCTTCGACCCGGCGGCGGGGAGTCTCGCGGTGCTGCTGCGCTATCCAGCGGCGTCGGCGGCGGACCCGGTGGCGGCATTCGCTCCGGTTCGCAAGGTGACCACGCGGGCAGCAGGCCGCCCGAAGGAGCAAATCGAATTCGCGCTGGTGGGCGCCGGCAACCTTGCCAAATGGGAGCACCTGCCCAATATCAAGAAACTGCCGGGCGTGGGACTGCGCGCCGTGTATTCGGCGTCCGGCGTGCGCGGCAAGAGCTACGCGCTGCGCTTCGGCGCCGCCTACGCCGCTTCCGATTACGAAGAGGTGCTGCGCGACCCGCAAGTGGACGCGGTGTTGATCGCCAGCCGCAACCAGCACCACGCCGCGCAATCGCTGGCCGCCCTGCGCGCCGGCAAGCACGTCTTCGTGGAAAAGCCGATGGCGCTGACGGCAGAGGAGTGCCGCGATCTCTCTGCTGCCGTGGAAGAGAGCGGCAAGCATCTCACCGTGGGATTCAACCGGCGATTCGCGCCCTTCTACCGCGATCTCAAGCAGAATCTGGAGCGGCGCGGCTCGCCCGCCGTGGTGCAATGCCGCATCAATTCGCCGGGGATTTCGGGCAGCTACTGGATGGCCGACCCCGCCATCGGCGGCGCGATATTGGGTGAGGCCTGCCACTTCATCGATCTCATGTACTGGCTGCTGGATTCTGAACCGGTGAGCGTGTCGGCGTACTCGCTGCCCACCGGGAAGGCCGACCCGATCGGCGAGAACAATCTGGTGGCGTCGTTCCGCTTCGCCGATGGATCCGTCGGCAATCTGACGTATTGCACGGTGGGCAGCAAGACATCGGGCGGCGAGCGGGTGGAGATTTTCGCGCAGGGCGTGGGCGCGTTCACCGAGGATTTCAAGCGCGTAAGCGTGCAAAAAGGCATGCGTTCGGCGCGTTCGCGGATGTGGCCCGACAAAGGCTACGCCGCGCAGATGGCCGATTTTGTGGAGAGCATCCGGCAGGGGCGGGCGCCCATGGTCACCGTCTACGATGGCGCCCGCGCCACGCTGGGCTGCCTGGCCATGATGGCCTCGGCGCGCGATGGGGCGCCGGTGGCGCTGGGCCCGGCCCGAACCGTATGAGGGTGGTGCAACTCGGGCCGTATCCTCCGCCGCACGGCGGCGTGCAGACCAATCTGGTGGCCCTCCGCGAGTACCTGCGGCGCAACGGTCACGCCTGCGATGCCATCAACCTGACGCGCTTCCGGCGAGAGGACGCCGGCGGCGTGTATTACCCTGTAGGCGCGGCCGCGCTGATGCGGTTGTTGTGGCGCCTGCCCGCCGATATTCTTCACCTGCATTTCGGCGGTGATTTGACGCCCCGGTTACTCAGCCTGGCGCTGTTCTGTACGCTGCTGCCCGGGCGCAAGACGGTGCTCACGTTCCATTCGGGTGGATATCCGGGGTCGCCCGCGGGCCGCACGGCGGCGCCCGCAACCTGGCGCGGATTCGTCCTGCGCCGGTTGGATGGATTGATCGGCGTCAACCCGGAAATCGCCGCGCTGTTCGCCCGGTTCGGCGCGCGCCAGGAACGCATCCGCACGATTCTTCCATTTGCCGTCGAGCCGCCGGACCGCTCGCTGCCCCTGCCCCAGCGCCTGGCGGCGTTCCTGAGCGCGCACAGTCCTACGCTTCTAACCGTTGGATTGCTGGAGCCGGAATACGATCTGCCGATGCAGATCGACGTGATGGCTGACATTCTCAAGCGCTATCCACGCGCCGGGCTCCTCATCGTGGGAGCGGGCAGCCTGGAGGAGTCCTTGCGGGCGCGCATTGCGGGCACTCCGTATCGCGACCATATTCTGCTCTACGGCGACATGCCGCACGCGGTGACACTGCGCGCCACGCTGGAAAGCGACCTGCTGCTGCGCACCACGCTTTACGACGGCGATTCGGTTTCCGTGCGCGAGGCGCTGTACATCGGAACGCCGGTAATTGCCACCGATAACGGGATGCGCCCCGAGGGGGTTCGGCTGATCCCTCCATCCGAT
>JADGNS010000889.1 GCA_017883355.1 Candidatus Solibacter sp. | reverse complement strand
TGGAACAGGTTGTAGCGCCGCTGGCCGGTCTCCACATAGCGCAGCAGAAAGTGAAAGGCGAGCAGCAGGAAGAAGCCGCACAGCACCTGGTTGTAGACGCAACTCCAGCCCAGGGGCTCGATCGCAGAGCTGTTGAGCACCCAGAAGATGGCGGCGAAGAAGCCCGCCCAACGCAGTCCGGTGAGCCGCGTGCCGATGGAGGCCACCAGGGCCAGATTGGCGAACTGGGTGGCGAAGACGACGATCTTGAAGGGCAGCGCGTCCAGGCCGAACAGGCTGAATCCCACCAAGAAAAACGCGCGCTCGCTCAACGGACGGATGGTCCCTTGCGCCTGCGGCGCGAAGATCGCCACGAGAAAATCGTGGAAGTTCTGGATGTAGAGGCCGGTGCCCAACCAGGCGAAATCGTCGGCGCGAAACCACGCGGTGAAGCCGCGCCAGTAGAGCGCCAGGCAGAGCAGCGAGGGCGCGAGCCAATAAGCCGCGCTCGCCAGCCTAGCGGAGGGCGGCACTGGCCGCGAGCCGCCCTGCACGGGGCTCACTTGCTTTCCAGGCCGACGTTCAACACGATGATCCCCAGTTCGCGCATATCGGCGCCGCTCGGCGCTATGGCCTTATCCAACTGGAAATCCACGCGCAGGGAATCTCCCGTCAGCAGGCTGGCCGGGATCTCGCGGACGTAAATATAGTTGCCGGCGGTGGTATAGGTCTCGGCGGGGAGCGCACTGCCTCCGGCGGTTGCCAGGAGCGCCACGTTCTTCAGTTTCTCGATGGTCACCGGCGGGACGGTGAGGTGTACGGAGAGCTTCGCCCCCTTCTGGACGGAGCCGAAGGGCGGGCGCAGGGCCACCGTGAACTGTTTCTCGGTCCAGCGCCAGGCGCTGGCCTCGATGCCATGGAAACCCTTGACCAGTTGGGGCTCTATTTTCGGATCTCCCATGTTGAGCACGCTCAGCATCTTCGGGGTTTCTTCATCGGTGGCCCCCACCCGCACCTTCTTCCTCTTGCACGCCACGGGCGCCAATACCAGCGCCATTACTATCAGGGAGCAGCCCAGGCGCACCGCGGCGCGGCGCTCGATCAACCATGTGTGTGTCATCAGTCTCCGCTTCTCTCTACTTGAACCAGGCAACTATAAAACGTGGCGCCTCCGCCGAAATCGGTAATGCGATCGCTGGTCAGCGCGTTGACATTGCGCTTGTCCTGTGCGCGCTTGCCCCAGCGCACGGCAGGGGCGCAGACCACGCCGGGCCGGACGCGCTCATCGACGCTGGCCCTCAGCAGGCAGGCGCCGCGATCGTTGTACACGCGCACCTGGTCGGCATGGCGGATGCCGCGCGCTTCGGCGTCGGGCGCGCTCAAATGCAGTGTGGCGGTGGAAAGGTCCACGCTGTTGCGATAGCCGAAGGTGGAGTTCATGCTGTCGTCGTTTTTCGGCGAGATCAACTCCAGCGGGTACCGGCTCCGCAGGGCCGCGTCGCCATGGCGGCTCTCCACCGGGGGCTGGTAGTCCAGCGTTTCGGCGTCGAAGTGGCACTTGCCGTCGGGCGTGCCGAAGTTGCCCTCGGCGAAGGGCAGGAACGGCGCGCCGTCCTCAGAGACGTTGAGGCGCACCGAATGCTCCCGCTCCAGGCGTTCCAGCGTGATGTCCTTCAGGAACGGGTGGGGGGAATCGAGCAGCGTGCGGATCATGTCGTCATCGGAATCCGCGAAGCAGGGGTCGCCGAAGCCCATGCGCCCGGCGAGGAGGCGGAAGATCTCGACGTTGCTCTTCGTCTCGCCCGGGGCTGCCAGCGCGGGCCGCGCCATTTGCAGGTGATAGTGTCCGTACGCGAAGTACAGGTCGGTGTGCTCCAGGAACGTGGTCACGGGCAGCACGATATCGGCGTAATCCGCGGTGTCCGTCTGGAACTGTTCCAGGACCACGGTGAACAGATCCTCGCGCCGCATGCCGCGCAGGACGGCGTTCTGGTTGGGCGCGATGGCGGCGGGGTTGGAGTTGTAGACCACCAGAGCCTTCACCGGCGGACTTTCCAGCGTGGTCAGCGCCTGCCCCAATAGCGACATGTTGACGATGCGCGCCTCGCGACCCAGCGCCGCCTGCTGCAAATCGGCGCGCTCCAGGCCGGCGCGATTCAGTTGGAAGGCCTGCGAGGTGGAGAGTTGCAGGCCGCCGCCCACATCTTTCCACGAACCCGTCAGCGCGGGCAGCAGGGCGATGGTGCGCACACTGGTGGCACCACGCTCGCTGCGCTGCACGCCGTAGTTCAGGCGGATGGCGGCGGGCCGCGTGGTGGCATACTCGCGCGCCAGTTGCACAATTTCATCGGCGGCGATGCCGGTGAGTTCCGCCGCGCGCCGCGGCGTCCAGGCGCGTACGCGTTCGCGCAGGGCGGGGAAGCCGTCCGTATAGCGCTCCACGTAATCGGCGTCGTGGAGACCTTCGCCGATGATGACGTGCATCATGGCGAGAGAGAGCGCGATATCGCTGCCCGGATTGATGAAGAAATGCTTGTCGCTGGCCGCGCCGGTGCGATTGCGATTCGGGTCGATGGTGTACAGCTTGGCCCCGTTGCGCCGCGCCTCCATGATGAAGGGCCACAGGTGGACGTTGGTGCCCAGGATGTTCGCGCCCCAGGCGATAATCAACTTGGAATGGCGGAACTGCTCCGGCTCGGTGCCGTAGCGCACGCCCAGCGCCTGCGTCAGGCCCACTCCGCCGGCCGAGGAGCAGATGGTGCGGTCGAGCCGCGAGGCGCCCAGGCGGTGAAAGAAGCGGCGATCCATGCCGGCGCCGTTGAGCAGCCCCATGGTGCCCGCGTAGCTATAGGGCAGGATGGCTTCGGAGCCGAACTCGCCGGCCACGGCGCGCAGGCGCTCGGCGATGGTGTCCAGCGCGCAATCCCAGGTGATGCGCTCGAAGCGTCCCGCGCCCTTGGCCCCCACGCGGCGCTCGGGATAGAGCAGGCGCTCCGGGTGATACTCGCGTTCCAGATATTGCGCCACTTTGCCGCAGAGAAAGCCGCGCGTCACGGGGTGTTCCGGATTGCCGCGCAGTCTGGTGGCGTGGCCGTCCTGCACGGTAAGCACGAGCGAGCAGCAGTCCGGGCAGTCGAGAGCGCACACGGAGTGACGGATTTCGGGCATTTCACCCGATTATATCGTGGGCGGAGGGCGGTCTTGCAAAGGGAAGGTGTCTCTTCAGCGAGGGAGACGGTCCGAGCTTCGCTCGGATTGACAGGCTGAAGCCTGCCCCACCAAAGCATGCCCCCAG
>JADGNS010000888.1 GCA_017883355.1 Candidatus Solibacter sp. | reverse complement strand
GTGCCGCATCCCAGGGCTGCGGGGACGACGTCCGCGCCGACGGCCGGCGCCACCCCGACACGTCCCGTCAACGCGATCGGCGGAACCGCCACGAAACGCACTCAAGTGCGAACGCTACTTCAACAGCTTCTACCCCAACCCACCGGAGATCGATTCATGGTTTTTGAGTTGGTGGCAGTCGATCTGATCGTTCTCGTTTCAGCGTGCGGTGCGTCATCGCTGTTCTCTCCCGCTTGGGAACTACCTTGGCCCTTTCTGCCGATTTTTGCTGTTCTGGTAACGCTCTTCGGCTTCTCGGAGGGGCTCTACAAACCCGGCGGAGATCCGTATCCCGCCGGGATCGTCCCAGCCTTGGCGAGGCCAACCCTGTTCGCGGTCGGGCTGGTCCTCATCGCTGCGTGGGACGAAATACGTCCTCCCGCCGCCTTCACGATATTTGCCAGCAGCCTGACCGGCCTCGTGCTATGGCGCCGGTTGAAGCAGATTGCATGGAAGCGGCGACGCCGCGAAACCGAGGCGCGCAAGACCCTCATCATCGGCGGCGGTCCAATCGCTCGCTCCATCGCCCAGGCACTGCGCAATGATCCTCTCCACCGCGCAACCGTCTGCGGCTTCGTGGATGACGACCTGCCTCTTTCCCCAACGGTATTGGGGCGAATCGCAGACCTGGACTGGCTGGCTCGCGCCGAGTTCATCGATGAGGTTATCCTCGCGCTTCCCGGTCAGCCCGCCGAGGCACGAGAAGCTGCCGAGGTTGCGTTCCGTAACCACCTGGACATTCGTGCCGTTCCCGAACTGCCCCCGGGTCCGTGGCCCGACGCAGGCGTCGATCACATCGGAGAAGTACCGGTCGTCACCCTTCATCGCGAGCCCTTACCTGGCGCCGCCCTGTTTTTGAAGCGTTTGCTGGATGTCACCGGTGCGGCGTTCGGTCTGGTACTGGCCAGTCCCATCATGGCGATCGTGGCCCTACTCATCCGGCTGGACTCGCCCGGTTCGGTCGTCTACTCCGCGGAACGCACGGGCGCCAAAGGCCACCCTTTCCGGTGCTACAAGTTTCGCTCCATGGTGACCAACGCCGAACACCTCAAGGAAGACTTGCGCACCCGCAACCAGAGACAGGGCCCGATTTTCAAAATTGACGACGACCCCAGAATCACCCCGATCGGCCGTATCCTTCGCCGCTACAGCCTCGACGAACTCCCTCAACTCTGGAACGTGCTGCGCGGAGAGATGAGTCTGGTTGGACCGCGGCCTCATCCCGTCGACGAAGTCAATCATTACGAACTTCAACACTTCCGGCGCCTTGACGTGAAGCCCGGTATCACGGGTCTCTGGCAGATTACGGCGCGTGGCTGTCCGTCCTTCGAACTCAACATGCACCTTGATCTCACCTACATCGAGAACTGGAGTCTGCTCCTGGACCTGCGCATCCTCGCAAGCACGGTTCGCGTGCTGTTCGCGCCGGAAGGAGCCTGACCCACACCATGAGCAGCCGCGCCCTAGCTTTAACCCGGGACAGTGACGACAACCCGCTTTGGCAAGTTGCGGGTGTGCTGCTTCGCCCCCTTCACCTGGGATTAGCTTTTCCCTCCATTCTTTACGTGGCCGCGATGACCATTTTCCTGTTTCGGCCACCAGACCTCTTCTCTTTTTACACCGACCGAATCGCGTTCGGCATCCTGGTCTTCTTCGTGGCTCTGCGCACTATGGCGCTCCGCGACAAGATCCCATTCTTTGCCGGACTCAGTTTGCCCATGCTCGGTCTCATGGCGCTCGCCGTGTTCCGTGCGCTTCGGGAACCGTTCGACGCACAAACCTGGAGCATTATCGCCAGCAAGTTCATCGTCCCCTTTGCGCTGTTTCACATCGCGGTGCTGGCATTCCGGGGCGCATCGCAACGAAGGCACTTCGAAGTCTTCGCCATCTTTGCGCTCGCTTACCTCGTGTTCATTGCCATTGCCTTCCTCGCGGACGCCCGCTCCCTCATCTTTCCGCGTTTCATTCTCGACGAAAGCCTCGGTTTTCATGCCGACCGAGCTCGCGGCCCATTTCTCCAGGCAGTGGCCAACGGCGTTTCGTTGAACATCCTCGGGATTCTTGTCCTTGCGCTCCCGCAAGAGCGCAAAACGGTTGTCCGGTTGCTGTGGCTGGTTCTGCCCCTGGCCGTGCTCGCCACCATGACGCGCGCCGTCTGGATCTCGTTCGCCGTCTCCATCGTCGTCCTCGGATTCCGCCTGGTCGAACGGCGTCTGCAAGCGGCGTGTATCTTGTTGGCGGTTTTGGGCTTCATGGTTGGCCTGGCGATCAGCCTCAGCAATCATTCGCTCAAGACTGCTCTTTGGGACCGCACCGGAGAACGCGGTCCGGTGGCAGCTCGCCTGGCCGTGTACGACGCCGGCTGGGCGATGTTTCAGGAGCGGCCGTTCACCGGTTGGGCTGCCGGGAGTATGTACGCCGAGCTTGCCCGCCGCATGGAGGGCTACCACCTCCGCACCTTCTATGTGCATAACACTTATCTCGCCTTGCTGGTTGAGTTCGGTGTGCCGGGATTGGCCCTGTACGGCATTCTCTTCTTCAACCTCTTCCGCCTCTCCGGGCACGGTCCGCCCGGTGAATCCGGCCCCGTCGCTTCCCTGCGCAAAGTCTGGCCCGTCTTGCTCAGCGTCTATCTCTTCAACGCTCTCTTCGTGGACATGGCGTACCAATTTGTCATTGGACTCATGTTCACCGTTGCCGGAATGCTCTGCGCGTCCGAGGAGTCCGTGGCATGACCACCATCGCCTACATCGCCAACGAGTTTCCTTCGTCTCTCGAACCTTACGTAATCGACGAAATCACAGAACTGCGCCGTCGCGGGACGCAAGTGATCTGCTGCAGCGGCAAACGGGTCTCGCCGAAAGATCTCAGCCTGGCGGAACGGGCTTTCTGGAAAGAGACGTGCTTTTTTCAGCCGCTCTCCGACGATGAGCTGGTACGGGCAGTGCGCCGGCTCGCGTCCGATCGTCGCAACCTCCGGCAGCTGTTGCGGCCCTTGCTGTGGGAGCGCGGAGTTTCCCCGACATGCCGCATTCGTGCGCTGGGCCACACCGTGATGGGCGCCGCGCTGGCAGAACAATTGGCGCCGCTCAAGGTCAAACACATCCACGCTCATCACGGATACTTCGCCTCATGGATGGCCTTAGCCGCCGCCCGTCTGCTCGGAGTCGGCTTCAGCTTCACTCTGCACGGCTCCGATCTGCTGCAGCGCGCGGATCTGCTCTCGACCAAGCTGCG
>JADGNS010000887.1 GCA_017883355.1 Candidatus Solibacter sp. | reverse complement strand
ACACAAGCGGCAGAAGTTCAACATCACGGGCGCGCGGGCCCAGGCAACGCTGCTGACGCTGGCGGCAATCGCCCTGGTCATGCCGGCGGCCTTCCACGCGCTGGCCGGACCGGATGCCGGCGTACGCGAGGCGGGTCTGAGCCTAGGTATCTCGTTCGTGCTCCTGGCCGCTTATGGCCTGCACCTGGTATTTTCGCTGGGCACGCACAAACAACTGTTCGGCGGAGAGGGCGCGCCGGCGGCCCCCGGCGCGGCCGGCGCGTGGAGCCTGAAGCGTGCGGTGCTGACGTTGGCGGGCGCGACGCTCGCGATCGTCTGGGTCAGCGAGATTCTGGTGGGGTCGGTGCAACAGGCCGCGGCCGCATTCGGCATGAGCAGCGTGTTCATCGGCGTGATCGTGGTGGCGGTAGTGGGCAACGCCGCCGAACACAGTACGGCGGTGATGCTGGCGATGAAGAATCGCATGGAGCTGGCCATGGGCATCGCCATCGGCAGCAGCCTGCAGATCGCGCTGTTGGTGGCGCCGCTATTGGTGATGGCCAGCCGCTTCATCGGTCCGCGCCCGATGGACCTGATGTTCACGCCGGCGGAAGTGTTGGCGATCTTCCTCGCGGTGTTGATCACCGGACAGATCGCCTCCGACGGCGAGACCAACTGGATCGAAGGCGTGCAGCTTCTGGCGGTCTACCTCATCATGGCGATTGTGTTCTACTTCCTGCCGGAGAGTGCGCACTGAAGCGGGGCAACGGCGGCTTCCCTACCGGGACTTGACGATCGAGACCGGGTCGAGGTAAGCAGGATCCATCGCGCGGTACAGGAACACGATGGCGCAGAGGCTCCAGCCGAACAACATGAATACACCATCGCCCTGGCTGATTCGGCTGAGGAAAGTCCACCAGGCGCCCAGCCCGAAGGCCACCACGGACAGAATCACCATGAAAAAGCTGCATAGGGACACAACTCGATTGAGCATCGGAGATACCTCGTCTTTCTGTTCAGTTCGCTAAGAGGCCGGTCGTCGACAGGCCCGTGATGGAGCGGGGGAGCGCCGGCTACGGCCTCCATCCGCTTTCACAAGATTAAGACGCCGAAGGACGCGAAAAGTCACGCGGCGGCGGCGTCGGATTCCTGTAAAGCTGTGCAAAAGCAACGCGCCTCGTGTCAGAATAGGAGCAACTTCCTTATGCGTCGCCTTGGGTTCCTATGTCTGCTGATTGCGGTAACTGCCGCGCTGGTTTGGGCGCGTCACGACACCGCCGGATGCGGCACCACCGCTACGACGCCCGCCGAGGTGCTGTTCCTGCACCGCCAGGCCGAGCGAGCGCGCGCGGCGCGGCCCAGGCCGCTGGCGGCCCCCGCTTCCGCCAATCGCGACATCGGGAATGTGGCCATTATCGAAGCGCGCGATGGTGTGGTGGAAACTTTGAACCAGTTCAACCTCGACGCCTCTACCCTCACCTTCACCCCCGTGGCCGGGGGAACTCCGCGTTATCGTTACCAGCTTTCCGGACCCGGCTACGACAGCAGCGCCGCCGCCCAGGGCAGCCCGGTGGCCGCGCTTGGCGACGACGATTCGCGCCAGTTTACGCTGCCCTTCGCCTTCCCGTTCTACGGCGCCACCTACACGCAGGTGTTCCTGAATTCCGACGGCAACCTGACCTTCACCGCGGCGGAAGACGCCAGCAGCAATCGCTCACTGGGCCGTTTGACCGGCGGGCCGCCGCGGATCGCACCGCTGTTCGACGATCTCGACCCCTCGCGCCCTGGCGGCGGCGTGCGTTTCTTTGCCGACGCGAGTCATGTGGTGTTCAGTTGGGTCAGCGTGCCGGAATACTCGCAAACTTTCGGGGCGCAGACTTTCCAGGTGCGCCTTTATGTGGATGGCAGCATTCAGTTCTCCTATTCCGGCGTCAATCCCACCAGTGCCGTGGTGGGGATTGCACCGGGCTCCGCGCGGCCCGGCACGAGCGTGGTCTCGTTCCTCAACGATGCCTCGGCGGAATACGCCGCGGCGGTGGCGGAGCGCTTCGGCAACACACAGGAAATCGATATCGTCACTCTGTCGCAGAGGTTCTACGAGACGCACGAGGACGCCTACGATTACCTGGTGATCTACAACAATATGGGCATCGATGCGCTGGCCGGAGCGCTGGCCTATGAGTCCACGGTGCGATCGGCCGCCACCGGCTACGGAGTCGAGCCGGCGGACAATGGCCCGCAGTACGGGTCGGCGGCGCGCCTGCGGAGCGTGATGAACATGGGGAAGCTGGATAATTATCCGGCGGATGCAAGCGGGCCGGTGCCGCTGCGGGCCGCGAGTGGCGATACCCCGCTAACCGTGCTGGGGCACGAATCCGGGCACCTGTTTCTGGCTTTCGCCAGCATTGCCGATCCGGCCGATCCCCAGGCCAAACCCATGCTCGGTTACCAGGGCGCGCACTGGAGTTTTGTGTTCGATTCAGAGGCGTCGCTGGTTGAAGGCGAGCAGATCACCGACCTCGGGTCGGGCCGTTTCGTGACGGCTGCGATCACCCAGGGCTTCGCGCCGCTGGATCGATACCTGATGGGCTTCGCCCCGCCCGCCGCTGTGCCCGACACCTTCGTGGTGACGAGTCCCAACGTTTCGCCGCTGCAACATCCGCTGAGCGGCGTCGGCTTTACCGGGAGCCGCTTGAATATCAGCGTCAACGACGTGATCCAAGCCATGGGCCGCCGCACGCCGGACTACACGGTGGCGCAGCACCGCTTCCGTTTCGGGTTCATTCTGGTGGTGCCAGAGGGCGCGCAGGACAGCGCGATCTCTCCCGGCGTGCAGCAGGTGGAAACCTACCGCCAGCAGTTCGTAGCGGCGTACAGCAAATTCTCCGCCACTCTGGCCCTCGCCGATACCACGTTGAACCGCAGCCTGCGGCTATCGCTGTTCCCGGCGGCCGGCGTGGTGGCGGGCGGCAGCGCTACGGCGACGATTTCCGTGCAAACGCCGCCCCAGGCGGATCTGGCCGTGAAACTGGCGGCGCCCGCCGGTTTCGCGCAGGTGCCGGCGCAGGTCACGATTGCCGCCGGCGCCACGAGCGCGAGCTTTACCGTCACGGGGATCAAGGCCGGGGTGGAGGAACTGCTGGCCACTCCGGCGGATTCGAGTTACGAAACTGCCTTCGCGCGGGTGCAGGTAGCCGCGCCCGAGCAACTCACGCTACGCGCGGTTTCCGGCGACAACCAGGTGTCCAACTCCGGCGCCGCCCTGCCCGCGCCGATCGTGGTCGGGCTGACCGATGCC
>JADGNS010000886.1 GCA_017883355.1 Candidatus Solibacter sp. | reverse complement strand
AGGACCCACGGGCACGCCATAGCCAAGCACATCCAGCGCACTTCGGAGGACCTCCTCAAGGTGGAAACCGGATCGTTGTATCCGGCGCTGCACCGGCTGGAAGCGCGCGGCTGGATCGCCTCCGCCTGGGAATTATCGGAGGCGGGAAAGCGAGCTAAATACTACCGGCTGACGCCGCAGGGCCGAAAGCAGTTGCAGGCCGAACAGACCAAATGGGACACGTTCGCTCGCGCCATGGGACTGGTCCTGGAGCCACTCCAGCAGGAGCCGTTATGAGGCAGATCCTCCGTAAGCTGTGGTGGATGACGGAGCGAAGCAGAAAGGAAGCCGACCTCCGGGACGAACTGCGGTTTCACCTGGAAGAGGAAGCTGCGCAGGCTGCCGGGAGGATGACGGAAGAGTCGAAATGGGCAGCCCGGCGCGAACTTGGAAACCTCACCCTATTGATGGAGGACACTCGCGCTACGTGGGGATGGACATCGCTGGAGCGATTCTGGCAAGACCTGCGATACGGGGTGCGGATGTTGCGCCAGAACCCCGGATTTTCGGGCGCGGTGGTTCTGTCGCTGGCGCTTGGGATCGGCGCCAATACGGCGATCTTCAGCCTGCTGAACGCGGTGGTGCTACGGCCGTTGCCGGTGCCCGCCGCGCAACAACTGGTGCAGTTCAGCAATACGCTTCCGTTGTGGGAAACCGCTGCCAACAAAGAGAACAGCTTGTTCTCCTACCCGCAGTTCGCGCGTTTTCAAGCGCAGGCGACAAGCCTCTCCGGCATTTTCGGCGGAACGGGGCTGGGGCGAATCATCGTCGGCTTCCATGGGACCAGCGGACTCGCCCAGGGCGACGCTTACACCGATAATTTCTTCTCCGTGCTGGGAGTCACGCCGCAGTACGGCCGCTTATTTTCAGTGGGCGAAGACCGGGCGCGTGGTTCCGTGGCTGTGATCAGCGATGGCTACTGGCGCAAACGGTTCGGGGCCGACCCTTCGATCGTCGGGGGCTCGATCACGGTCAACCAGATTCCCTTCACGGTGATCGGCATCACGCCGCGGGAGTTCCTGGGAATTTCGGTGGGAAACTGCCCGGACATCTGGGTGCCGCTGCATGCGCTGGACGGGCTCGATCCGGACAGCAAGCGATGGACGGAGCCGCTGTCGAGCTGGATGACGATCGCGGGGCGAAAGCGCCCGGGAATGTTGCGCGAGCAGGCGCAGGCGGAGCTCGACGGCATTCACCGGCAGTTGCTGGCTGAGGTGCTACCGGCTTCGGGGCTGGGCAGCCGGGAAAACGTGCAGCGCTTCGCTCGCGAAGGCCACCTGGTGCTGCGGCCGGCCGCGAGCGGCTTGTACAACGGACTGCGGGACCGCTACGCATTTCCCTTGCAACTGTTGATGTGGGTGGCCGGCATCGTATTGCTGGTGGCGTGCGCCAATATCGCCAACCTGCTGCTGGCCCGCGCTTCCAATCGGCGGCGCGAGATTGCGATCAGGCTGGCGCTGGGAGCCAGTCGCGGCCGGCTGGTGCGCCAGCTTCTCTCGGAAAGCATTGTGCTTGCTGGTATGGGTGGCGCGCTGGCGGTGCCGATGGCGTGGTGGGGCAGTCTGGGGCTGGTGCGCATGATCTCGACCGGCGATGCGCCGGCGCCGCTGGTGGTCGCTCCGGACTGGCGGACCTTCACCTTTACCGCCGCCGCATCGCTGCTCACAGGAATTCTCTTCGGCCTCGCCCCCGCACTGCGCGGCACGCGGGTGGATCCGGGTCCCGTCATCAAGGAAGGGACGCGCCGTGCCGGCCGACGCTCGCACACGCTGGATCGCGTGCTGGTGGTGGCGCAAGTTGCGCTTTCGGTAGTCCTGATCTCTGGCGCCGGGCTCTTCGTGCGCACGCTAGAGAAGCTGCGCAGCGTGGATACGGGATACGACAGGCAGAACGTGCTGATGATCTCGGTGGATGCCAAGCTGGCGGGCTACCCAAGCGATCGGGCCGGGGCGGTCTATGGCGAAATCCTTCGCAGACTGCAGGCACTGCCCGAAGTGAAATCCGCCAGCGCGTCGGTGGTCCGCCCGGTGGACGACCAGTTCCACCTGGTGGATCAGGTGGACGAAGTAGATGGCCGCAAGCTGGCCGGAGGCAGCGCGATTCGCGTGGCATGGAACGCCACGAGTCCGGGCTATTTCTCCACCGTGCGGACGCCGATTGTTGCGGGGCGGGATTTCGCCTGGCGCGACAACGAAACCGCGCCCAGGGTGGTCATGGTCAACGAGTCGCTGGCCAGCCGGGCTTTCCCGAAGCAGAATCCCATCGGCCACCGGTTGGGCGAGGCCACGGTCGTGGGCGTTGTCAAAGACTCGCACTACAGCGGGGCGCGGGACGAGCCAAGGCCGGTGTTGTACTACCCACTTTTCCAACACGGCCGGGAACAGGAGTATCGGTGGGGATTCGTTTCCTACGAACTCCGCTACGGCTCAAGCTCCAACCTTCTGGACGAAGTGCGCCGGGAAGTCGCGTCGGTGGATCGCAGTCTGCCGGTGTTCCGCGCCAGGACGCTGGTCGCGCAGGAAGAACAATCGATGCTGAAGGAGCGGCTGCTGGCGACGCTCTCCAGTTTCTTCGGCGCGCTGGCGCTGTTGCTCGGGTGCGTGGGTCTCTACGGCCTGATGGCTTACACGGTGGCGCGCCGCACGGCGGAGATCGGCATCCGGATGGCGCTGGGCGCCGGGCGCGATCACGTGCTGTGGCTGGTGCTAGGCGAAACGCTTTCCCTGACGTTGGCGGGCGTCGCCATTGGAATCCCTTTGGCACTGTGGGCGGCTCGGTACGCGAAGTCCGTGCTGTTTGGAATCAGCGCGGCCGATCCATGGACGATTGCGGTGACCGTCGCAACTCTCGTGGGCGTGGCCGCGCTGGCCGGTTATATTCCGGCCCGCCGCGCGCTCCGGGTGGACCCGATGGTGGCCTTGAGGTACGAGTAAGAGCAGGAAGTTCTCGCCTGCCAAGCGCGCCGGCGTACTTACCGGGCCCCATCGAGCAATTGGTAGCGCGCGCGATGGGCGTCCGCGGCGGCGCGAGGACCGGCGTTGAGATGCATCACCTGGTAGCCGTCCGCGCTGTAGGCCGGCCATCGCGGCAGGCCTTCGCCGTTGGGATCTCCGGTTTTGGCGAAGTTGCTCCAGTAGGCGCCCATCAGTTCCGACACCCTGCGGTCTTCGGGCCGCCAGGGGAGCTTTCTCGACGAGAGCACCTGGAATACGAACTCGATCTCCGAAGCGTGCGGCGCCGCGGGCTCCGC
>JADGNS010000885.1 GCA_017883355.1 Candidatus Solibacter sp. | reverse complement strand
CCGATTGGAACGACATGCTCATGAAGGTGGAAGGCAATCACATGATCTGCATCCTCAACGGGATCACCGTGATCGATTTCACGGATCCGAAGCCCAAGAGCGTCGATGGCGGGATCGCCCTGCAACTGCACTCCGGCGGGGAGGGCAACATGCGGTTCAAGGATATCGCCGTCCGCGATCTCTCCCGCCGGTAGAGCGAGCTATCATCGGCCGGCTGGCGAATCTAAGACAAGGAAGTTGACAGGCGACAAAAGGCGATCGCCTGTCCTACAACATTTCCCACACTTTCTGCAAACTTTTTCGCGCTTACGGCGTACTAACTTAGTAAGCCATGGCCAGATTCCTGTTTGACCTCAGATTTGCCCTGCGCAGCCTGCGGCGCAGTCCGCTCTTCACCCTGGTCGCCGTGGCCTCGCTCTCTCTCGGCATCGGCGCCAACACCGCCATCTTCACCCTGATCGACCAGTTGATGCTGCGCCTGCTGCCCGTGGCGCAGCCCGAACAACTCGTCATGATCTGGTCCACCGGGCCGCACATAGGTAGCAATCGCGGACCGCGCATGGCGTCCTACCCCATGTACCAGGATTTCCAGAAGAAGGCGCAGGCGTTTTCCAGCGTGTTCTGCCGCTTCGGCACGGCCGTTTCCCTCAGTTTCAGCGGCCAGACCGAGCGCGTCGACGCGGAGCTTGTGTCGGGCAACTATTTCCAGACCCTGGGCGTGCGCCCGGCCATCGGCCGCGTGTTCTCTCCCGAGGAGGACGACCGCGTCTACAAAGGCCATCCCTCGGTCGTACTGAGCCACGAATATTGGGTGACACGCTTCGGCGCCAGCCAGAACGTCATCGGACAGAAGCTCCTGGTGGACAACTACCCGATGACCATCGTGGGCGTATCCGCGCAGGGCTTCACCGGCCTCGATCCGGCGCGCTCGCCGCAGATCCGCATCCCCATTCAGATGAAGCCCCTGCTGACGCCGGGGTGGGACGATATCGGCAACCGCCGCAGCCAGTGGATCCAGATCTTTGCGCGCATGAGGCCGGGGTTCACGCTGAACTCCGCCCAGGCGTCGCTCCAGCCGCTCTTCATCCAGATTCTGCGCGAAGAGCTGACCCTGCCGGAACTGAAGGACATGTCGCCCTACAACCGGAACCGCTTCCTGGAGCGAAAGGTCCGCATGGAGGCGGCGGCCAACGGCTATTCGCAGATGCGCGGCAGTTACTCCACCGCGTTGACCGTGCTGATGTGCATGGTGGGGCTGGTGCTGTTGATCGCCTGCTTCAACGTGGCCAATCTGATGATCGCCCGGGCCATCTCGCGGCAAAAGGAAGTGGCCGTGCGCCTGGCCGTCGGCGCCTCGCGCTGGCAGTTGCTGCGTCAGTTGTCGATCGAGAGCCTGCTGCTCTCGCTGGCGGGCGGCGCCGCCGGACTGCTCCTGTCGGTGGCCATGATCCGCGGCCTGCTGCACTTCCTTCCCGGCGACACGTCCACGCTGATGCTGCGGGCGGAGCCCGACCTACGCATCCTGGCCTTCAATGGCGCGCTCGCCCTGCTCACCGGCGTGCTCTTCGGCCTCGCCCCGGCGCTGCAATCGCTCAAGGTGGACCTGTGGAACACGCTCAAGGACGTGGTAGGCGCAGTATCCGGCGGCGGCGGTTCGGTGAGGCTGCGGAAAACCCTGGTCACCGCGCAGGTGGCGTTTTCCTTCCTCCTGCTGGTGGGCTCCGGACTCTTCGTGCGCACCCTGGCCAATCTGAAGCAGACCAACGCCGGCTTCCAGGCCATCGACAACCTGGTGACCTTTCAGGTGGACCCGGCGCTCAGCGGATACTCGCTGCCGCGTCTGCAATCCTTCTACCGCCAGTTGCTCGCCAACGTGCGCGCCACCCCGGGCGTGAAATCGGCGGGCTTCGCCATCGTGCCGGTGCTCTCTGGCGGCGAGTGGGATTCCTCCATGTCGGTGGAAGGCCACAAGAACCAGGACAACGAAGATAACCAGGCGTTCATGAACGCCCTGTCCAGCGACTACTGGAAGACCATGGGTGTGCCCCTGGTGGCCGGACGCGATTTCGACGATCGCGATACCGGGAAGAAGATCACCGTGGCCATTGTGAATCGCAAATTCGCTACCCACTTCTTCGGGGACAAGAGCGCACTCGGCCGTCACGTCGGCTTCGGCGACGGTCCCAAGACCAAGCTGGATATCGAGATTGTCGGTGTGACGGAGGACTCACTCTACGAAGGGCCGCGCGAGGGCGTTCACCGCCAGGTGTTCGTGCCGATGGCGCAGGCCGACTTTCCCGCCGGCGTCGCCTTCTACGTCCGCACGTCGATGGATTCGAAAAGCATGTTTGCCGCGCTGCGGCGCAAGGTACGGGAACTCGATGGCGGCATGCCGGTCTATGACATGAAGACGCTTGAGCGCCAACTGGATGAAACCCTGAGCACGGAGCGCCTGATTGCCGTGCTGTCGGCGGCCTTCGGGCTGCTTGCCACGGTGCTGGCGGCGCTCGGTCTGTACGGCGTGATGGCGTTCATGGTGGCCCGCCGCACCAAGGAGATCGGGCTCAGGATGGCGCTCGGCGCTGCACAGGGGCAGGTGATATGGATGGTGATGCGCGAAACCCTGGTGCTGGTAGCGGCCGGCCTCGCCATCGGGATTCCGGCGGCCCTGGCGGTCAGCAAATATGTCTCCACGCAGTTGTTCGGCGTCAAGCCCACCGATATCGCTTCGGCGGTTGCGGCGCTCGTCATTCTGGCGCTGGTGGCGGCGGGCGCGGGTTTCCTGCCGGCCCGGCGCGCCAGCACTATCGACCCGATTCAGGCACTACGATATGAATAAAGGAGAGACGCGATGAAGTACCTGGTAGTTCTTGCATTGTTGGCGGCGATGCCGCTACTCGCCGACTGGCGCTGGGAAGGCCGCGCGCAGGCCCGTCAGGCGATTGCCGAAGCCCGCCGCGCCCGCGCCGACGCCATGCGCGAGGTGGCGCAGGCTCGCCGCGATGTGCGGCGCGAAATGTGCGCGGCGCATAGCGAATGGCGCACCGAATTCCGCCAGGCTCGGACCGAGTTCGACCACGAGATGCGCCAGGCCCACGAGGAGGTGGCTCGCGAAATGCGCCAAGTCCGCGAGGAAATGCGGCGCGCCTTCCGCTAAGGGTAGGAGTGGCCTCGCGCATTTGCGGCAAACGCTCCCTTATAGTTACTCCGTGAGGAGAATTTTATATAAGGGTTATCCACAGTCGTCGCAACCGGCGGCCTGTGGAAAAGGCGTTCGCTCAATTGCCAATC
>JADGNS010000884.1 GCA_017883355.1 Candidatus Solibacter sp. | reverse complement strand
CAGCCGAAGTTGTCGCCTGCCAGCAGCACCTGCACACCCTGCGACTCGGGCCGGTTGAGCACGAAGTCCGGGTTGGGATTGCCCGCGGCGTCGTAGCGCCAGTCGTTAAAAAGCTGCTGGTCGAGCCCCTGCTTGGAGGTGGTCTTGAGGAAGCGCGCCGGAATAATCTGGTCCGTGTCGACATTATTCAGGGGCAGCGCGACCATGCGGCTCTCGAAGTTGGTGAATGGGGTCATAGCAGTGTCCTCACGTCGGTGACCACGCCGGTGATGGCGCTGGCGGCGGCCGTCAGCGGGCTGGCCAGGAAGGTGCGTCCGCCCTTGCCTTGCCGTCCTTCGAAATTGCGATTGCTGGTGGAAACGCTGTACTGCCCGGGTGAAAGCTGGTCGCCGTTCATGGCGATGCACATGGAGCAACCGGGCTCGCGCCATTCGCAGCCCGCGGCGCGGAAGATCTCGGGCAGCCCCTCGGCGATGGCCTGCCGCTTGACCTCCTGCGATCCGGGCACCACCAGCACGCGTACCTTGTCGCTCACCTTGCGGCCCTTGAGCAGGCCCGCCGCGATGCGCAGATCGCTGATGCGCGAGTTGGTGCAACTGCCGATGAAAACCACGTCGATGGGGTGTCCCACCAGAGGCTTGCCGCCTTCCAGTCCCATGTAGGCCAAGGCCTTGGTGATGGAATCGCGCGCCATGGGGTCGGCCACCTGCGAAGGTTCGGGCAGCGGCGCGTTGATCGATACGCCCATGCCGGGGTTGGTGCCGTACGTGATCATCGGCTCCAGCGCATCGGCATCGATCGTGATGTGGCGGTCGTAGGTGGCGCCCTGGTCGGTGGGAAGCTGCTTCCAGCGGGCGATGGCCGCGTCCCACGCAGCGTCCTTGGGAGCGTGCGGGCGGCCGGCGAGGTATTCGAAAGTAGTGTCGTCGGGCGCAACCAGGCCGGCGCGCGAACCGCCTTCGATCGACATATTGCAAACCGTCATGCGCTCGTCCATGCCCAGCGCGCGGATCGCGCTGCCCGTGTATTCGAAGACGCTGCCGGTGCCGCCGCCGATGCCGATACGGGCGATCAGCGCCAGAATGATGTCCTTCGCCGAGACGCCGGCGCCCAGGCGGCCGTCCACCTGCACCTGGAAAGTCTTCGACGGGCGCTGCAGGATGCACTGTGTGGCCAGCACCTGCTCCACTTCGCTGGTGCCGATGCCGAAGGCGAGCGCGCCGAACGCGCCGTGAGTGGCGGTGTGGCTGTCGCCGCAGACCACCGTCATGCCCGGCTGGGTGAGCCCCAGTTCGGGGCCGATCACGTGGACGATGCCCTGCCGGCTGGAGTGCACGCCCAGGCAGCGTATGCCGAACTCGGCGCAGTTGGTTTCCAGTTGATCGAGCTGTTTGAGCGCGATCTGATCGACGATGGGCAGCGAGCGGTCCGACGTGGGAATGCTGTGGTCGGCGGTGGCGATGGTGAGATCGGGCCGCCGCACCCTGAGGCCGCGCTCGCGCAGGCCCTGGAAGGCCTGGGGCGACGTCACCTCGTGGACCAGGTGCAGGTCGATGAACAGCAGCGTGGGAGCGCCGGGGCGCTCGTGGACTACGTGAGAGTCCCAGAGTTTTTCGATGATGGTGCGTGGCATAAGAAACCAGAAGTCAGCAGACAGAAGTCAGGAGTCAGAAGTCAGGTGTCAGAATAGCGTAGCACGCGGCGTGCTGTATTCATTCTGACTCCTGTCTCCTGACTCCTGTCTCCTCTCTTTTAGGGCCGAGCGCGGGGACCGGTAGGTTCCGCGCTCAGCCGATTGCGGCGCATACTGCCAGGCCAACCTGTTCGGTGGTGGCAGGCGCGCCGGAAGGCCTCAAGTCCGCAGTAACGTGGCGGCTTTCGAGGACCGCTTCGATGGCAGTATCCACCGCGGCGGCTTCTTCCTTCAAACCAAAACTGTAAGCCAACATGGCGCTCACCGAACCGATGGCGCCCAAGGGATTGGCCTTATTCTGCCCGGCGATATCGGGGGCCGAGCCGTGCACCGGCTCGTAGAGGCCCACCCACGCGCCACTGGGGCGCCGGTCGCCGATGGATGCCGAGGGCAGCATGCCGATGGAGCCCGCCAGCACCGCGCCCTCGTCGCTCAGGATATCGCCGAACATATTTTCGGTCAGCACGATATCGAAGCGCTTGGGGTTGAGGATGAGCTGCATGGCGCAGTTATCCACCAGCATGTGATCGAGTTCCACATCGGGATAGGAACTGCCCATCTCGGTGACCACGCGGCGCCAGAGCTGCGAATTCTCCAGCACGTTGGATTTGTCCACCGAGGTGACTTTCTTGCGGCGCGCGCGCGCCAGGTGGAAGGCCATGCGGGCAACGCGCTCGATTTCCGCGCGCGTGTAAGTCATGGTATTGACCGCCCGCATCTCCGCTCCGTCGCCGGTGATTCCGCGCGGAGTTCCGTAATAGATCCCGCCCGTCAGTTCGCGGACGATGATCATGTCGGTGCCTTCCACCAGGTGGTTCTTCAGAGGCGAAGAATCCAGTTGCGACGCATACGCGCGAACCGGGCGTAGATTGGCATACACGCCCAGAGCCTGGCGAATTCCGAGGAGGCCCTTTTCCGGCCGCTTCTCGGGAGGTGCATTATCGAATTCCGGGAGGCCCACCGCGCCCATCAGCGTGGCGTCGGCGGCGGCGGCGAGACGCGCCGTTTCCTCCGGGAAAGGCGTGCCCGTTTTGTGGATCGCGATCCCGCCCAACAACCCCTCCGCGATATGCAGAGTGTGCTTCCATTTGTCCGCGACGTGGCGCAGTACGCGCACCGCCTCGCGGGTTACTTCCGTGCCGATGCCGTCACCGGGGAGAACCAGAACGTGGAGATCCATTAGTCCGCCGCCGCGCCCAGGGCTTTCTTACCCTCCAGGATCAGGCGGACAATCTCTTCGTCCATCAGTCCCTTCTTGCGGTGGTCCGCGACCGCCGTGAAGCGGTGATACAAGTCGTCGAGCTCCTGTTTGGAAAGGTCGAAGCCCGCCCGCTGCGCGCGTTCGTTGAGCGCGTGGCGTCCGCTGTGCTTGCCGAGCACCAGCCTGCCCTCGGGCACGCCCACGGTGCGCGGGTCGATGATCTCGTAAGTGGTCTTCTCTTTCAGGTAGCCATCCTGGTGGATGCCCGCCTCATGCGCGAAGGCGTTGCGCCCCACAATCGCCTTGTTGGGTTGCGGCCCGAAGGTGATGATGGAGCTCAACAGCTCGCTGGCCGAAAAGAGGTGCTCGGTGTGGATGCCGGTGTGGTACGGGTAGCTATCG
>JADGNS010000075.1 GCA_017883355.1 Candidatus Solibacter sp. | reverse complement strand
ATTCCGTACGACACACTGATCGTCGCCACCGGAGCCACCCACCACTATTTCGGCAACGACCAGTGGGAAGCCCTGGCGCCGGGTCTGAAAACCATCGAGAACGCCACCGAGATCCGCAGCCGTCTGCTGCTGGCTTTCGAGCGCGCCGAGCGCGAACCGGACCCCGTCGAACGCCGCGCCTGGCTGAACTTCGTCATCGTGGGCGCCGGACCCACGGGCGTCGAGCTGGCGGGCGCGCTGGGCGAAATCGCCAACGACACGCTGCGTCACGACTTCCGCCACATCGACCCGCGCGAAGCCGCCATTCTGCTGGTAGAGGGCGAGCCGCGCGTCCTCCCCACGTTCCCTCCCGATCTCTCGGCCAAGGCCGAGCGCCAGTTGATTTCTCTCGGCGTGCGCTCGCTCACCAGCGCCCGCGTCGTGCAGATCGATGCCGATAGCGCAACCGTCACGGTGAACGGCTGTGAGGAGCGGATCGCCACGCACACCGTGCTCTGGGCGGCCGGCGTGCGCGCGTCCGGCCTGGGCAAGGTGCTCGCCGAACGCGCGGGGGCGCCACTGGACCGCGCCGGACGCGTCGTCGTGGAGCCGGACCTGAGCGTCCCAGGGCATCCGGAGATCTTCGTGATCGGCGACCTCGCGAGTTTCACGCATCAGGGTGGCAAGCCGCTGCCCGGCGTGGCGCCGGTGGCCATGCAACAGGGCAGTTACGTCGCCAGGCTGATACGCGGCCGCGTGGCCGGCCGCACCAAGGCCGCGCCCTTCCGCTACTTCAACAAGGGCAACCTGGCGACGGTGGGCCGCAATCGCGCCGTGGCCGAATTCGGCAAGCTGCACATCTCGGGATTCGCCGCATGGTTCACCTGGGTCTTCGTCCACCTCATGTACCTGGTGGAATTCGAGAATCGCCTGCTGGTGTTCACCGAGTGGGTGTACAACTACGTCACGCGCAACCGGGGCGCCCGCCTGATTACCGGAGGGAAGCCCTGAGCCGGGCGTTGAGGAAGAAGCAGAGTCCGAGCTTCGCTCGGATTGACAGGCTAAAGCCCAATGCCACTCGTTTTTCCCAAAAGTGCGAATCCTGCAAGAGCTGTGGGGCGGACCCCCTGGTCCGCGCGGGTTCCGCTGGACCCGCAGTTGGAACAACGCTGTCAGCATCATGCAAAGCGCCAGCAGGCCGACGGGGGCGTCGGCCGCGGACCGGGGGGTCCGCCCTACAATCAATGCAGACTGTGCGGTACCGGGAAAAACGAGTGGCATTGGGCTAAAGCCTGCCCCACCACG
Source organism: Candidatus Solibacter sp. (assembly GCA_017883355.1). GTDB lineage: Bacteria > Acidobacteriota > Terriglobia > Bryobacterales > Bryobacteraceae > Solibacter. The sequence continues at coordinate 9,313 of JADGNS010000075.1, read as the reverse complement.
GATCAGGTTCTCTTGGCGGCGCGGAGGAGCTTGCGGGCGGAGTAGGTCACCACTCCGAAGAAGAAGGCGAAGGCCAGGACGATTACGGTGAGTTGGCGCCGGGGCCCGAGGCGGGTGACCACGGGGCCGGAGGGGCGGGCGAAATCCAGGGCGATGTGCAGGTGGACCGCGGCGGGCAGGTTCTTATTGGAACGATTGTCTACGACCAGCGCATAGTCGCCGGGCTCGCGGACACGGAATTCGAGCGCGCCGGATTTGCCGATCGGGGTAACGGCCAGCAGACCGTGGGGGAGATCGTCGCGCAGATGGGTGAGATCGGCGCGGGTCATGAGAGCCAGACGGACCTTGTCGGAACCGGACTCGGCACCTGAATCCACCCTGAAGCTGGCGGTGACGAGGGCCGGATTCTGACGCAGGTTGACCTCGACATACTTCCACTCGCCAGGGGGGATCCGGTAGACTTCGTCGACCAGTTCGACGCTAGTGGAGGCGGCCAGCAGGACGAAGCACACCAGGGCAGTCATGGCGCAGGCCGGTTGGGCCGCAGGGGTACAATAGGGTCCATGAACGACAGTATGGCACAGCCGGGGCTGGGGCTTGTCCGGGTGGACGCGCCAGGCTGGAAGAGCGGGCTGGGGTGGATCTCGTCGGTGTTGCTGTGCGTCCTGTTTCTGGCCTCGGGGCTCTGGAAGATCACCGATGTGCAAGGCTGGGCAGTGCGCATGGTGCAAGCCAAGGTACCGGAACCGTTGGGTCTGGCGGCGGCGCTGTTCATCGGGATTGCGGAAACGGTAGGCGCGGTGATGATTCTGGTGCCGCGATTACGGCGATGGGGAGCGCTGGTGCTGGGCGGGTTGCTGGTAGCCTTCATGGGATACTTCGCGATCCATTACAACGCGTTGCGGGGCGCGGATTGCAGTTGCTTTCCATGGCTGAAGCGGGTGGTGGGTCCGGGCTTCTTCGTGAGCGACGGTGTGATGCTGGTGCTGGCGCTCTTGGCGGGGCTGGGATCACGGCGTCCGCAAGGGCTGCGCACGGTGGCGCTGATCGCCTCGGCGGTGGCGGTGTTCGCTGGGGTGTCCTACGGGGTTGGTGCGGCGCGGGAGACGGGGACGCGCGCGCCGGAGAGCGTCCTGGTGGACGGACGGCCGTTTTCGCTGGAACACGGCAAGGTGTTTCTGTTCTACTTCGACCCGGCGTGCATGCACTGCTTCGAATCGGCGCAGAAGATGTCGAAACTGCACTGGGGCGATACGCGGGTGGTAGGAGTGCCGATCACCCAGGGGCAATTCGCCACGCAGTTCATGCAGGACACGGGATTCGCCATGGCGATCACCACGGACCGGGACAAGCTGAAGGCGGTGTTCCCGTACGCGGGAGTGCCGGCCGGAGTGGCGATCGAGAACGGGCGCCAAAAGGCGGCGCTGGTGAAATTCGAGGGCGAGGAACCGGCGGCCAGCTTGAAGCAGTTGGGGCTGATCTACTGAGTTGGGTTGGAAACCCGCGGCGGGTTGCCAAGGCGCGAGTGGCGCCGGCTGGTAACCGGCGCGCAGCTTACCAAACTGCCCCGCTGCGACCAATCGTCACGGCGCGCGAAGAAACGAAAAGACAGTAGTACAAACCAGCCCCACTCGCCGCTTTGGCCCCGCGCGTGCAGTGATGCATCGCGAAGGAGCAAGAAGATGCTTTGGACACTCTGTGTGATTTTGTTGATTTTGTGGGCGCTGGGAATGGCCACCTCCTACACGGCCGCCGGCCTGATCCACATCCTGTTAGTCATTGCGGTGGTGATCGTGGTCATCCGCCTGGTTCAGGGACGCAGTGCTGTTTAGACTGGGCAGTGGATTGCTACTGGAAGGTATCAGGAGAGTAACTACACATGCCTTTAGTAAACCTCGTCCTTGCGCTGATCGTGGTGGGAGTCGCGTTGTGGCTGATCAACACGTACATCCCCATGGCCTCCAGCATTAAGACGATTCTGAATGTAGTGGTTGTCGTGGCGGTGGCAATCTGGGTCCTGCAGGCGGTCGGAATGTGGGGGCGGATCACCAATTATAAAGTCGGGCTATGAGCCGGTGGGTTTCGCCTGGCGCCTGAACCCGCGCACCGTTGACGCCGCGAAGCAAACTGCTCGTCCCTCGAATTAACCACTCGAATTGGGGGCCACCATTTCAGCCGCGGCTTGCTAGAATAGAGGCAATGCTCCAGCAGGCTGCGGTTTCGGGCCGGATCCTCATCGTCGATGACGACGAGCGTCAGCGTACCGCCCTGGCTGGCATGATCGCCGATTGTGACTTTGATATTCAGGTCGCCTCCGACGGGCAGGAAGCGCTGGAGCGGCTCGCCAGCTTCAGTGCAGACGTCATCGTGGCGGATTTGGTGATGCCGCGGATGGACGGTTTCGAACTGCTCAGGCAACTGAAGGAACGCGGCGACCTCACACCGGCGATCGCGCTCACCGGATTCGGCAGTATGGAAAAGGCGCTTTCCGCCGTCCATGACCTCAAGGCATTCTGGTTCCTGGAGAAGCCGGTGGAACCGCGCACCTTCAAGATTCTTCTGGAACGTGCGATCCATTACAAGAGAAGCCTGCAGAAAAACGACGAGCTGAAGCGCGAATTGAGCCTTCGCGGCGTACTCGGGGACCTGGTCGGAACCTCGCCGGCGATGCAGCAGATCTTCTCGCTCATCAGACAAGTGGGGCCCACTTCGGCGCCCGTACTGATCTGTGGAGAGAGCGGCACCGGCAAGGAGTTGGTGGCGCGGGAGATCCATAAGTGCAGCCCCCGCGGCGATGGCCCATTCGTCGCGATCAACTCCGCGGCGTTACCCGAGGCTCTGATTGAGAGCGAGTTATTCGGCCACGAGAAGGGTGCGTTTACGGGAGCGGCGGAACGCTCGGCCGGTTGCTTTGAGCAGGCTCACGGGGGCACGCTGTTTCTCGACGAGATCGGCGAGATGCCGATGTCCACGCAACCCAAATTGCTGCGCGTTCTCGAGGATTTGCGAGTGCGGCGGCTGGGCGGTAAGCACGAGATCCCGGTTGACGCCCGGATCCTCGCCGCGACCAGTCAGGAACTGGGTACGCATTTACGCGAAGAGCTTTACTACCGGTTGAGTGTCTTCCAGATTCTGGTTCCGCCGTTGCGGGAGCATAAAGAAGATATTGCGCCGATCGCGGATGTCATCCTGCGGAATCTGAATAAGAAACACGGGACGCGCATTGCAGGGATCGATGCCGAAGTGCTGGATCTGCTTCATCGGCACGATTGGCCGGGCAACGTGCGGGAACTGCGCAATACCCTGGAACGAGCCACCATCATCGCGGGAGAGGGTTTTATCCGGCTGACGGATCTTCCTTCCCCTGCCTTCGGCGTGGGTTCCGGCCGCCATAATACCCGGCAATCGCCGGAATTGGATGGTCCACTGGTGCTTCGGCCTGGCCAGCCACTCATGAAGATCGACGAGGCTTACGTCAAACTCACCCTGGAGCACGTGGGCGGCAATCGCAAGCGCGCCGCGGAGATGTTGGGGATTAGCCTGCGGACGTTGCAGAACCGGATCGCCGCACTGCGCGAAGAAGCGAAGGCGACGACCCCCGGCGCATGACGGGAACCGTTCTCCTTAGAACGTGACAAGAACAAATAGCCGCCGATGAACGCCGATGAGAACAAGATGTTCATCGGCGGCCAGGAATTATTTCTTCACAGCTTCTTACGGTAGCGGCTCTGCGAGCGCCCGTACAATAAATCTGCTGGGGGCGGGGCCAACGAAGTAAAACGGATAACAGGTGACCAGGGTGAGGATCTCATCCTGGCTGGGATCCAACTCCGCAACGGTGTCGGGCCTTACGATCCTGGTGGCCACGACGCGATAACGGTACTCGCCGAACAACGTGGTCAGCGTAATGATGTCGTTCCGCCGGATGTTTCGAAGCGGCCGGAAAAACGTATCGCGGTGCCCCGAAATACCAACGTTGCCCGGCTGTCCCGGTAATGCCGTACCGGTAATATGGCCGACCGCGCGACGGAGGCTCTTGGCACTGGTTCCCTCGATGACGATGGCCGAAATACCGAGGCGCGGAATTTCAATGCGGCCAATCAGGCCGCCGGACGCGGCCGACGGCGAAGTTGCCGGGGAAGTGGAGGACGCGGTTCGGAGCGCTCCGCCGTTCGCGCCTTGCCGCTCCGTGCGCAGCCGTTCGAGCTGGCGGCGCGCTCCGTTCTGGAAACTCCAGGTGTCCAGCAGGACGAACCCGCAATAAGTCAGCAGCGCGACACCAACGGCAGCGAGTATGAGTTGGGTCCACCGCAGAATCCGCCGCAGGGGCCTTTGAGCAACCACGAGCCTCATTTGGCCGCGTCGTCCTTGACCGTCCGCGATTCAGCACTGGCGATGTAGCCGGACCGGGCACGCACGGAGAGCTTGCCGTGTCCAGCCGCCCTGGCGGCCACGCGAACGCTCAGGTAGGCGCCGGGTCGCGACGCACTGCTGGAAAGATAGCCGATGGTGTATTGATTGCGGATGTCGCGCGCGATGCGTTCGCAAATCGCAACGACCTCACGGTACTCGCCCGGGAAGAAGGCTTCGCCGCCGGTTACCCCGGCGAGACGGCGGAGCACGTCGGGATTCCTGTCGGCGTCCGTGTCATCGAAGATGCCGATGGTGTACACCAGGGTGGTGGATTGGCCGGCCATCTTCAAGACCTCGGCCAGGGTATGCGCACTGGCGTTGTCGCCGCCATCGCTGATGACAATCAGCACTTTCTTTTCCCGGCTGCCGGCCTGCAATCGTTTTCGCGCCACGAAGACCGCGTCGTAAAGCGCCGTCCGGCCCGTGGTAGGCGCGTTGGCGATGGCGCTCCCGAGGTCCTCGGAGCGATTGCTGAAAGGGAGGTTGTCGGGCAGACCGATGGTCACCTTCTCGTTGAAGTTGACGACGAACATCTCGTCCTCCGGGCTGCTGGACTGGACGAACGTTCGGGCCGCCGCGATCACATCCGCAAGCTTCGGCCGCATGCTGCCGCTGTGGTCCACCACCAATCCGACGGTAACCGGAATGTCCTCGTGCCGGAATAAGCGGATGGATTGGCGCACGCCGTCTTCGTAAACTTCAAAATCCTCCTCGCGCAAATCGGAAGCGAACCGGCCTTTCCCGTCGCGCACCGTGGCGTTCAACACCACGAGATCGACATTCACGGAAATCCGGTACGGTGACGGACCCTGCGCTTCGAGGGACGGCGGCGTCTGAGGTTTGCCACCCACAACACCAAGCAGGAGCAGCAACGGGAGAGCCAGCGCGTTGGCGTAAAAGCGATCCATCCCCGGTCTCCTCACGATGCCTCGATCCGGCGATACTCGGGCTGCCACATGGCGTCTTGCACCTGTTGCACGATGTCGCCGAATCTGACTCCGGCCAAGCCCTCCGCTTCGGCCGTCTCGGCGACGGCCACCGCCACCGTCAGCGACACGCTGCGCAGGTCGTCGATATGCGGAAGCAGCGATGCGCCGGGCTGGCGCACCGTCACCATGCTGGAGACGGCGCTGGCCGCAGCCCCTAACATACCGTCACTGATCCTGCTGGCTCGCGAGACGATCGCGCCGAGGGCCAGCCCCGGGTACAGCATGGCGTTGTTCACTTGAGCGACGACGTAGGTCAGGCCCTTAAAGGTGATGGGGACGACGGGGCTACCGGTGGCGATCAGCGCCCGCCCGCCGGTCCAGGCGATCAGATCGGCCGGGTTGGCCTCGGCCCGCGGCGGCGGATTGGAAAGCGCGAAGATGATCGGCCGCTCGGTATGCGCCGCCATTTCCTTCACGATCTCTTCCGTGAAACTGCCGGCGGCGGTCGACGCGCCGACGAGCATGGTCGGTTTCACGCGGCGCACCACCTCGGCCAAACTCACGCCGGTTCCATCCGCGCTGTGCTTCCAGCCCCGGCTCTCGGAGGCTGGGCGTGCGTACGCCGCCTGACAGTCGAGCAGTTGACCGGTCATGTCGGAAGTAAGTAATCCCTGCCGGTCCACGCACCAGAAACGCCGGGCCGCATCTTCTTCGGAGAGCCCCTCCCGCATCATGGCGCCGCGAATCTGGTCGGCGACCCCGACCCCTGCCGTACCGGCTCCAAAGACGACCACGCGCTGGTTGCGCAGCGGCGTCCCGCAGACGCGGACGGCGGAGATGGCCGCGGCCAGCGTGATCGCGCCGGTGCCCTGTATGTCGTCGTTGAAGGTGCAGACGCGGCCGCGGTACTTCTCCAGGATGCGGCGTCCGTTGCCGGGCGCGAAGTCCTCCCATTGCAGCAGTGCATTCGGGAACAGCGTGGTCACGGCTTTGACGTAAGCGCCGATGAAAGCGTCGTAGCGCTCTCCGCGTATCCGGGCGTGCCGGTTCCCGATGTAGGTGGGGTCGCCCAGCAGACTCTCCCGATTGGTGCCGACATCGAGCATGACGGGGATCACACGGGTCGGGTCAATGCCGCCCGCGGCGGTGTAAATCGCCAGTTTGCCGATCGATACCTCAATGCCGCCCACACCCCAATCGCCGATTCCCAGAACGTGCTCGGCGTCGGTCGCCAGGATCAGGTCGATATCGCCGGGGCCGGCGCCGAGGTTGGCAAAAGCTTCCTCGATGGCTTCGGCATGGTCGATAGAGAGGTACACGCCCCGCGGACGGCGGCTCTCATGGTAGTACTGCTCCATCGCCATGCCGACGGTTACATCGTTGACGATGGGGACCATCTCGCGCAGATGCTCTGAGAACAGGCGGTAAAACAGCACCTCGTTGCGGTCGTGCAGGGTGGTCAGGTAGATGTTCTTGCTCAGGGCATCCGGCAGGCGCTCGTACTGGATGTAGGCGCGCTTGACCTGAGTCGGCAGCGTGCTGATGTCGGGCGGGAGAAGCCCCCTGAGGCCCAGCGCGTTTCGTTCTTCGGCCGTGAAGGCCGTCCCCTTGTTCAACAGCGGCGAATTGAGCAGGGCTAGCCCTCGGACTTTGGTCTCGTAGCAACCGTCACCGTTGCGCTGCTTCGGCTTCGGCGCCAGTAGCGGGATCGCTCTCTGTCGCATGCTGTTACCCTCTTTAACTCCGTGCTGCCGAACGCGGCGCGCCTTGCGGGCGGCGCCGCGCGACAGATCGAGAGCACCTGATTAGACGCGTTTTTCGGCCATGCGGAGGGCCAGAACACCGCCCAGCGCCAGAAGCCCAAACAACGCGATCAGCGGTAACGGACTCGCCGTGGCGGGGAGCGCCCTATCCGAGTCCCCCGTGACCGGCGCTACGACTTCAGCCTGCACTGCGGGCGGAGTAACCGCAACCTCGACCGGGGCGGGAGTAACCGCAACCTCGGCCGGGGGCGGAGTAACCACCTCGGCGAGTTGCACTTCTTCTCCGCTCGGCTGGACGGCCATGATCGGCGCCTTTTTCAACTCGACTACCACCGCCTCGTCCGCCGACTTGATCGGCTCGGCGACTTCGACGGGGAGTTCGGCCGCGGTAAAGAGGACGGCCGTGTTGCCGGCTTTGGCCAAGGTCATCGCTCTAGCCTTCGGATAGACGAATTCCTCGCCCCAGTTTCTGCCCGGATAGAACCACGCGCGCAGTGCTTCCGGTTCGCCGGCCGGTCTTTCCGTGAATGTGACCACGGTCTTATCGGTGGCTTTCAGGCGATAGTTCGGGATCGCCAGAATCGTGGCGTAGATCATGGTTTCGTCCTGATTGAAGATCTGGACGATGTGGCGGTCGGACTGAGAATCCAGGATTTTGAACACGTAAGTGCCGGCGGGCAATACGCCCCACCCGGTGAGATGTACCCCTGGAATCTCCACCGGACCGCTAAACGTGATCGTTGTTTTCCTGTTCCAATCGTCCGCCTTTGCATTTGGTGCGAGGATCGCGCTCATCAGCGCTATACAAGACACCGCCGTCGCTGCTTTCAATAGCTTCATTTGTTTCTTTCCTTTCCTTCAATGTCAGATTTTGTATTTTGCGGAATCGCTTCGGTTCGGCCGTGAGACAGATCTCGGCGGGCATTGTCCCGCGTTCCATACAGGAGCATTCGGAGGTCCACGGTCGCTAAATCGCCGTCAGGCTGTGTCTGCGCACACTGCGCGGCCGCACGCAGCTATGAGAGGTCGGGCCGGGAATTGACCGTACGCTGTCACCTGACCGAATGTGGTCATCGCGTAAGCCGGTAGTTAGTGACATTCGCCACCCCGACAATCATTCACACAACGGTCCATCGGAACAGGCGTGCAGAAGCTGTTGCAGGAACGTGCAGCTTCGGCGGTTTTGGCTATTGGGATTGCGCGTCGCCGGAGGCTATTCCCGTGGCCTGGCGAGTCTTTACAAACAGGGTCTGTAGACTGTTCAGAACTTCGGGGTCGCCCTTGGCCAGGTCCGATGTGATTTTGTCCTGGCCGCTCAAGAGGTCCTGCAGTGCCGTTCTGCCGCCGGATTGCGGCGTCTGCGCGGCTACCTCCCGGGTACGTGCGAAAAAGCGCGCGCTGGTGGCGGCCGCGAGTCCATAGTTCTTCTGGCTGGCTTGCAGGTAGGCCATGCCGGCCAAGTCCCGAAGCTGTGCCATGCGGTTCTCCTGTTGAGCCTGGCGCAGATCGTTCTCCAGTCGCCTCCCCTTGGCATAGGACGGAAGAAAACCAGCCAGGAATGCGACGATCGCCAACACGCCGCCCGCAATGATGGTGTTCTTGATATGCCACTTCGAAGTTGACTGCGCCGTTTGTACGGATCCTTCCACCGCCATCGTCATTCACCTCGCTGTCAACAGCCACGAGTAGCAATTCGCCGGCCACACTGTGCGATGCGGCTCTGTTCGGTGACCAAATGTGGTCGAAGCCACACGCGGCAGAACCACGCGCGGAGTAACATGGAGACGGCTGCCGATCTCGGGCTTCCAACTGTTTGCGGGATCCTTTCGGCGTGAACCGATTTCATCTCCCAGGCAGCCCTGGGCTGGCGCGAATCGACACCAGGGAAGGTGTAATCGCGATGTGTCCCGCCGGCTCACAGTCACCAGCCGCCCGCTGGCTTGTAGAGAACGGCCCAAGAGAACTTGAGCTCCTCTTCCGGGCGATTGTCTATCACCCTTCCGTACCCATCCTCATCACCGACGACGACGGCAATTCCAAGGACGCCAGCTCCGGCGTGGGCAAACTCCTTGGGCTGCCGCGGGAGAAGATCATCGGCCGCCGCGTCGATGACTTTGCACAGCCCGGTTGCAAACCTCAGATTTCGCAGCTTTGGAGAGCCTTGCAGGAACAGGGGGAACAGGAAGGTACGCTCGGGCTGGTCGGTCC
>JADGNS010000883.1 GCA_017883355.1 Candidatus Solibacter sp. | reverse complement strand
TCCGGCGCCGGTTCCTCAAGGACATCGAGACCTTGTTCGTCAAAGTCCTGCTGCTGGCGCGTGAGATGGGCGTTCTCAGGATGGGCACCGTGGCGCTGGACGGGACCAAAATTCACGCCAACGCCAGCCGCCACAGCGCGTTGTCGTACGAGCATGCAAGCAAGATCGAGGCGCAATTGAAGGCCGAAGTGGCCGAACTTCTGAAGAAAGCCGAAGCGGCGGATCAGACGGATATCCCGGACGGGGTGTCGATTCCGGAAGAACTGGCGCGGCGTGAGGACCGGTTGGAGAAACTCGCGATGGCCCGGGCGAAGATCGAGGCTCGCGCGAAGGAACGTTACGCGCGGGAGTTGGCGGAGCATGAGGCGAAGCTGGCGGCGCGGGAAGCGAAAACCGCGGCCACGGGGAAGAAACCCGGCGGCAAACCACCGCACCCTCCGGTCGCGGGGCCATTGCCCAAGGATCAGATCAATCTGACCGACGAAGAATCACGCATTATGCCAGTGGCGGGCGGCGGTTTCGAGCAATGCTACAACGCCCAGGCGGCGGTGGCGGCGGGCAGTCTGCTGGTTGTCGCCGTCACGGTGACACAGGCGCCCAACGACAAACAGCAGATCGAACCAATTCTGGACCAGATCAACGCGCTGCCTGATGAACTGGGTGAAGTGGAAACATTGCTGGCGGATACTGGCTATTTCAGCGCGGCGAACGTGGCCGCGTGCGAGGCGGCCGGGATCGATCCGCTGATCGCCATGGGCCGGCAACCGCACCATCCGCCGTTGGGCGAGCGTTTCGGTCCCGATCCGTTACCGCCGGAGAAGCCGACGCCGGTGGAAGCCATGGCGCACCGGTTGAAGACCCGCGAAGGCAGGGACCTTTATGCGTTACGCAAACAGATTCCCGAGCCGGTGTTCGGCATCATCAAATCGGTGATGGGTTTCCGGCAATTCCTGTTGCGCGGAATCGACAAGGTTCGCGGCGAATGGAGTCTTGTGACCATGGCCTGGAACATGAAGCGCTTGTTCACCCTTTGCCCCCAGGCGTGAGGAGAAACGCGTCCTTTTCGCGTTATATCCGGAGCGCCAGGGGACAGAAATGATCGCTGTGGCGACGTGTGGAACCGCACGGACGGCCACCAGCGGCTGACGCTCGCCGCCGGGCCGCTCAGGGGACATACTGCCGGGTAGTCGGAAACCCGAGTCCGACAGATGGGGTGGACGGCCCCCAGCGGCATCAATGTGCCATCGTGCGGGTTGTCTGAACCGGCAACAAAGGAGCCGCCCGCCATGAGCATTACCATGATTGGCCTGGATACCGCCAAATCTGTCTTCCAGATCCACGCTGTGGACGAAACCGGAAAGACAGAGATCAAGCGCAAGCTTTCAAGGCATGATCTTCTACCGTTCTTCAAGAAGCAGGAGTTATGCACGGTCGTAATGGAGGCGTGTGGCGCGGCACATCATTGGGCCCGCATACTGACCGGGCTTGGACACGATGTGAAGCTGATTGCGCCCGAAGCGGTGAAACCGTTTGTCAAAAAGGGCAAGAAGAACGATGCCGCCGATGCGGCGGCACTCTGCGCGGCAGCATCCCGGCCTGACATGAAGTTCGTGCCAGCAAAGAGTTTGGAGCAGCAGGGCATCCTGGCGTTGCATTCGGCTCGATCCCTTCTCGTTAAGCAGCAGACGATGCTGGCAAACGCCATGCGTGGTTTGGCGACTGAGTTCGGCCTGACGGTTCCGAAGGGCATCGGCAAACTCGAGGAACTAACGGTTCTCGTGGATGCGGATGAGGTGTTCCCAGTGAAAGCACGGCAGGCGTTCACGGGTTTGTTCGACCAGTGCAAAGCGCTGACTGAAAGCATTGTGACATTCGAAGCTGAGATCGTCGCTCACGCACGCCACGACGAGACAGCGCGCCGCCTCGCCACGATCCCCGGCATCGGCCCGATCACCGCGTCCTTGATCGCAGCGACTGTCGGCGACATCGGCATGTTCAAAAGCGCACGGCATTTCGCCGCCTGGCTCGGCCTGGTGCCACGACAGCATTCCACCGGTGGGAAGACCCGGCTTGGTCGGATCACCAAAACGGGCAACCGGGAAATACGGAAGTTGCTGGTTCTGGGTGCCACTTCGATGGTCTATCGCGCTCCGCAATGGAATAGCGCGGCCGGGCTGTGGATCAGAGGGGTCCTCGAACGCCGCCCGGTCCGGCTGGCGACCGTGGCACTGGCGAACAAGATGGCGCGCATCGCGTGGGCGTTGATGACGCGCAAAGAGGTCTACCAGGCGAAAGGACGTGTCGCGGCCGCGGAGGTCGCGGCAGCGTGACGTTCTGGCGCAATATGGTGGGCGGCGGGCGTAAGCCCGGCTGATCCGGAAGGAAGCGCTGAACCGCGTGATGGGAAAGACTGTGGTCAAGAACAGTTCAGGCAATACCGGTAGCAGCCTTGTGCCTTGAGCACGCCCGACAGATTGGTGCCTGACACGCATGCGTACACCCATGATGGCCAGCGGCAAGTGCCGCGCGACAGGCCGGACATAAGGGCGCAACTGACCGGATCTTTCACCTACGTCGATCAGCGGTTCACGAGGGAACGCCAGGTTGCTTTTTTCGATAACAGCGAAGGTTCGGCCATCTCCGCCCTGCCGACAGACTGCGGTCAGCACGCCGAGCTGATGGTGCATATCTATCCATTGCACTCGTGACGCGTCACGGGATATCAAGCTCGGATGCCAGGACCACCACCCCGCGGCGATCGCGCCGCGACCCCCGCCGAGCGATCCGCAGCCTATAGGGCGCGGCGTAAGGCTACTGTCGCAGCTGCGCCGACGAACCCGCCGGTGATTGTCCGATACCGCCGGCCGGCCGATCGGCGCAGTCAACCGCAACAGTGGGCTGACGCGGTGCAGACGCTGGCGGACCTGCTGGACCGGTTTCAGGCGTGGCGGGACAACCTGCCCTCCGGCCTCGCAAACAGCGCGACGGCGGAAGCACTCGATGCCGTGCTGGAGTTGCGCGGTTATGTCGAAGAGCTCCAGGCGGTCGAGCTGCCAAGGGGCTTCGGACGGGACTGACTTCGCTCGCCGGTGCCGCTACAGAACGCGCTCCGGCAGAGTAAAGAGTAAATAGCGCTTGCCCCTTCTGGGGCCGTCCACATAAGGCTGCTAGCCGGCGGGCAACCGCGTCGAAGTCGGCGCGGGTCACTGACCAGGGCGAGGTCAGCCCGAGCGCCAGTCCCAGAAGGTTCGTGTCTCGCATTGTGTCCTCCAGCCTCTCGCCCTGACCTGAGCCGAGCGCATT
>JADGNS010000882.1 GCA_017883355.1 Candidatus Solibacter sp. | reverse complement strand
GTAGACGAGTGGCTCGCCGTATACCAGGGCGCGCGCCACGAGCGACAGACGGCGGCCCACTTCCTGCTTGTTCTTGGGGTGGATGTTGTCGCGCTCGCCCAGATCGATGGCCACCGCCATGCCCGTGTGGGCCACGCTGAGCGCCCGCCGCTGGGCCTCGCGCAACTCGGGCCACTGGCTCTCGGGCGCGGCAGTGTAACCGGCCAGTTGCACAAAGAGGAAAGGCAGGTCGCCCCGATTCCAGGCACGACGCCAGTCTTCCATCATGGTACGGAAGAGCCGTCCGTAGAGCGGCGCGCGCTCCGCCGAGGTATTGCTCTCGCCCTGGTACCAGATGACTCCGCGGATGGGGTACGCCGCCGCCGGCATGACCATCGCGTTGAAGATGGCGCCGGGTTTCCACGGGCTTTCCGGCCCCGGCGGTTTCACCGGCGGTCGCTCGGTGAACGGCTTGTGGGCCGCCTTGGCCTGGGCCGCCGCGGCTTCCCATTTCCGGCACGCCTGCTGGTAGCGCAAGAGAGCGGCGGGGTGGTTGCGCATGATTTTGGCCCACTCGGCCAGGGCCGGCATGAGCGCCGCATCCGCGGTGATGGCGCCGTAACGGGTCCAGGAATCGATGGGCGTGCCGCCCCAGGCGATCTGGATCAGCCCGATGGGAACGTCGAGGCGCTCTTCGAGGAAGCGTCCAAAATGGTATCCGATGGCGGAAAAATCGGCCACCGACTCCGGCCCGCATGGGGTCCACGGTTTACCATAAAGATCGTCGAAGGCGAATTCCGAGACCCTGTGCATGGCGCGGAACAGGCGAATCCGCGGATGCCGGGCGGCCGCAATTTCCGTTTCCGGATGGCTCGCCCATCGGACGGGCCACTCCATATTACTCTGGCCCGCTGCCACCCACACGTCGCCGACCAGGACGTCGTGGAGGACGATCTGGTTGGTTCCGCGGACGGTCAACTCGAAAGGTCCGCCGGCATCGCCTGGGGAAAGATAGAAGCTAAACTCGCCCAGGGCGTCCGCCGCGGCCGATTTCGTCTCGCCGCGGAAGCTCGCCGAAATCACCTCGCCCGGATCCGCCTTGCCCCACAGATGCACGGGTTCGCCGCGTTGGATCACCATGTGATCGGCGAGCAGGGTGGGCAGCGTCACCGCGGCAGGCGCCAAGCAGGCCGGCAGACAGGCGAGCGCGACGGCTCGCAGCATCATTCTGAAATCAATATGCGCCACGTCCAAAGATCACCACGCCGACCGTCTTCCATAAGACCAGCAAGTCCATCCAGATGGTCCGCTCCCGCATGTACTTCATGTCGAGTTCGGTTCGTTGACGATAACTGGTGTGGGTGTGGGGGGAGATCTGCCACAGTCCGGTCAGACCGGGCAGGACTTGCACGTAGAGGGGAAACACCGGACCGTACTTGGAGATTTCCTCCTCCACAATCGGCCTGGGGCCCACCATGCTCATTTCGCCGCGCAGGACGCCGATCAGTTGCGGCAGTTCGTCGAGGCGGGAGCGGCGCAGCAAGCGGCCCACGCGTGTGACGCGCGGATCGTCTTGCAGTTTGTGCATCTCGCGCCATTCGGCAAGGTCGTCGGGATGCGCCTCGAGGTGGCGCGCCAGCATCCGATCGGCGTCCACCACCATGGAGCGGAACTTCCACAGACGGAAACGGCGTCTCCCTTTGCCGATCCGGGTGTGTGCGAAGAGTACGGGGCCGCGATTCTCCAGCACGATGGCGAGAGCGATCGCAGCCGCCAACGGAAGCGCCAGAATCAGCAAAATGGCAGCCACGATGATGTCTAGGATACGCTTGAGCGCCCGCGCGCCGGGATCGCGCAGACCAGGACATACTAACTCCACTGCACTTTCCGGCAAAGACGGGCGGTCCTCCAAATGGGTAACGACTTTGGCCGCTTGGCAGTTCACGCTGGACAGATTGCCGCTACTTCGCGGTCCTGCCCAGTAATGTAGCATAGATGGCGGCGGTGCTCTCGACCATGTACTCCAGGCGGAAACGCCGCTCATAGGCCGCGCGGGCCGCTATACCCATCGACTCCCGCAACGGAGCGTCGCCGAGCAGCCTTTGGAGCGCGGAGGCGAGCGGCGCCGGGTTCCCCGCGGGAACCAGCAGACCGTTTACTCCGTCGGTCACGGCCTCGCCGACGCCACCGACGGCTGAGGCGACCACCGGCAGCCCGGCGCGCAGCGCTTCCAACACACTGCGGGGGAAGGCTTCCGACCGCGAAGAGAGCACGAACAGTTGAGCGCCCGCCAGCACGGGCGCCGGATCCGCCACATAGCCGAGGAACCGGACGCGCCCGGCCAGGCCCAGTTGGCTCGCCAGGCCGCGCATCTCCGCCTCGAGCGGTCCGTCGCCTACCAGGTCGAGCTCCCACGGTTGGGAACGCAACGCGGCCAGTGCCGCGAGCAGCGTGCGATGGTCCTTCGGCGACGCGAAGCGCGCGATCGAGCAGATGCGTACGGGCGCCAGGGCCGGGCGGGCGCGCAGCTCGCTTGCAATGTCGCCGACGCCGTTGTGCACCACGAGCAGCTTCTCGGCGGGGGCAACCTCCTTGCTCAGCGCCAGCCGCTTTTCGTCCTCGCAGACACAGATAATGGCGGCGCACCATTTCGCCGCCACCCTCTCGGCCAGACTGAAGATCGCGCCCAGCCGTGGCGACATGCGCGAGCCGATGGACCAGCCGTGCGGCGTGTAGAGTGCGGGGATACCGAGCCTTCGGGCGGCCGCGCGTCCGATCCAGCCTGCCTTGGCGGTGTGCGTGGAGACCAGGTCGGGCCCTAGCGCGCGCAGCGCGGTGACGATCTCGGCCCCGGCGCGCAGGTCGCCCAGCGGATGAATCCGCCGCTCCAGGCAGCGCAGAGAGACATAGGGGACGCCGGCTGAGGCGAGCTGTTCAGCCACCGGACCGTGCCCTCCCAACAGCACCGTCGCCTGGTGTCCGCGGGCGAGCATGGCGCGCGCCAGGTCGCGGACGTGGATGCTGGCGCCGCCGACCGCGTCGGCGCGCGTGATGAGGTAGGCGATTTTCACCGCGCCACCTTCCGCGACACGATCACCAGAAAGGCCAGTTTGCGGAAGACGGCGCGGGCGGCCGCCGCCACGACCGGGAGATCGGCCAGCGCCGCCAGCGCCCTCCGCCCCGGGCGGTCCAAGAGGCGGTAGCGGATGTAGTCGCTCTCGCGGAGTTCGCTCACGAAGAAGCGCCCGAACGCGTCGAAGATCTCGCGGCGCGAACGGTAATGCGTGTAGGCATCAATCCACCCGAGCTTATCCACGGCCCACTG
>JADGNS010000881.1 GCA_017883355.1 Candidatus Solibacter sp. | reverse complement strand
TTCGGACTGGGAAACAATGCGATCAAGGGAATCGTGAACACCAGCAACTCGCAGATTGCGTACGGCAACCAGTTCGCCACCGGCCACTAGCCCGCTCCCTTCCGCCCCGCTCAGAGGACATCGGCGAATCCGCGCTTCATGTAGCGGAAGAACAGGCCGCCCAACACGAAGAGCACGATTCCATACGCCGCGGAGATCGCCAGGTCTTCGAAATCCGGCAGGGCGGAATGCAGCAGAATGGCCCGGTAGCCCCGCACCGCGTAATACATCGGGTTGACGTGCAGCAGGAACTTCGCCCACGACGGAAACTTGTCTTCCGCGATGAAAATCGGCGTGGCCCAAAACCAGAAAGTCAGAATCACATTCAGCATCTGCGCGGTGTCCCGCAGGAACACGTGCAGGCTGGCCACGATCCAACCCACGCCCACCGCGAATAGTCCCACTGTCAGCATATAGAACGGCAGCAGCACCAGAAAAATACTGATCTGGTTGATCCACAGCCCGGCAGCGGCCACCATCAGCGTCACCGCCAGCAGATGGCTCACCAGGGTCGAAAGGAAAACCGATACCGGCACGATTTCGGCCGGAAACACCGTCTTGGTGATCAGGTTGGCCTGGTCCAGCAGAGACGGGGCCGAGCGCTGCACGGTCTCGCTGAACAGCAGCCAGGGCAGCATCCCGGCGAAGATGTACAGCGAGTATTTCTCCTCGCCCGGCGGCGCCGCCATACCCAGGCAGACCTGGAAAACAAACACCCAACTGAGCAGCAATACCAGCGGATGAATGAGGCCCCAGATCCATCCCACGGCGGAACCGACGAAACGCTGTTCGAAATCCCGGCGCACCAGTTGGAACAGCAGGCTGCGCCGTTCTACCAGATTCTGTAAAAAAAGCGTTCCAGGCAGTCTTCCAGGCACGATCAACGGCGATAATACCATAGTTATCAATAACTTGCAACGAGCCGATAGGGGTTGACATCCACCTGTCCATACTGTTACAGTTTGGAATTCGCCAAGGTGAAGTTTAGTAAGGAATAGCCCCACCGGGCCCCCGGGGAAAGTACCTTTCCCCGAATCCAAAAGGGAGTCCGGCCGGAGAGACTATGAAACAGGAATACTTTGTAGTTGTGTTGGCCCACTCGTTGCGTGGCAGGTTGCGCCGTGTTCATATCCCTCATACCGCGGTTTATGCAGTTCTCGCTTTAGCTATCCTGGGTGGTTTTTCCGCATTCGGTTTCGTCGCCAGCTACGCCCGTATGGCCTGGAAAGTGGCCAACTATAACGCCCTGAAAAAAGAAGCCGACAGCATGAGGGCGCGTTACCAGGATCTGGTCAAGGTGGTCAGCCAGACCAATGTGCAGATGGCCAGCCTGCAACTCTACGCCCGGGAAGTCTCGGTGGCCTACGGCATCAAGCAGAAACTGGAGGGGCCGTCGGACATCTCCTCCGAAGGCAAGATGGTCCCCAGCTTCGCGGAAAGCCTCCAGGAATATAATTACCTGGTCACCGCCGATAAACTGGCCCTCTCCAACCGCCGTTCCCGCCGCTTCGGCGGAGTGAGGACGCCGCCCAGTTCCTGGCCGGTCGAAGGCCGGATCATGGATGGCTTCGCCCGTCGCACCGATCCGTTCTCCGGCGAAGGGTCCTTCCATAAGGGCGTCGATATCACCGCACCCACCGGCACCGCGGTGCGCACCACCGCCGATGGCGTCGTAGTGCAAGCCGAAATGGTGGCCGGCGGCTATGGCCGCCTGGTGATTGTCGATCACGGCGGCGGCTTGCAGACCTACTACGCGCATTTGTCTAAGATTTTGGTTCGCGCCGGGCAGGAAGTGAGCCGCACCGAAGTCATCGGATTGGTCGGCACCAGCGGACGCACCACCGCTCCCCACCTGCACTACGAAGTGCGCGTGGGCGGCGCGCCCATCAATCCCCACAAGTATCTGGCCAACACCAGCGTCTTTCGCCAGGCGCCGAAAGATCTGCCCTTCCAGTAGCGTACCCGCCCCAAAGGGCCGCGGTTTCGCGGTACGCTGATCTGGTGAAGATGCGGACACTCGTTCTTTTCGCGGCCCTCACCGCCTGCGCCTGCGGACCGGCTTCCCAAGCCGGCTCAGTCCCCGAGTACACCTACCAGATCGTGCATACCTACCCGCACGACCCCATGGCATTCACCCAGGGACTCCTCTACCTGGACGGCGTGCTCTACGAAGGCACCGGCATCGAAGAGCAATCGTCCATTCGCAAGGTGAAGCTGGAGACCGGCGAGGTGCTGCAGAAGCGCGATCTCCCGGGCCAGTATTTCGGCGAGGGCATCATCGTCTGGAAAGATCGCTTGCTCGAACTCACCTGGAAGGCCGAGAAAGGCTTCATCTACGACCTCGCCACCTTCGCCCCCAAAGGCGAATTCTCCTACCCCGGCCAGGGCTGGGGACTGACCACCGACGGCAAGCGCATCATCATGAGCGATGGCACCGCCGAGCTGCGTTTCTGGGATCCCGAAACCCTCAAGGAGACCGGCCGCATCACCGTCACCGAGGAGGGCCGCCCGCTCATCGAATTGAACGAGCTCGAATGGGTCAAGGGCGAAATCTACGCCAACGTGTGGCAGACCGAGCGTATCGTGCGCATCGACCCCAAAACCGGCAAGGTGACCGGCACCATCGACTGCCACGGTCTGCTGACCCCCGCCGACCGCAACGACCAGACGGACGTCCTCAACGGCATCGCCTACGATGCCAAGGGCGACCGCCTGTTCATCACCGGCAAGAAGTGGCCCAAGCTCTTCGAGATCAAGCTGGTCAAGCGCACGACTCCGTAAACCACCCGGCAACCGCTCCCTAACGGTCGCGGCTCCGATTGACGCTGGCGGCTCCTATCAGAGCCGCGGCCGTTAGGGAGCGATTTTCGCCGCTTGGATTCCTAGAAGTCCCAATACAACCCGAACTGGAACACCCGCGCTCCCGCGAACGTTCCGGTAATCTTCCCGAAGGTAGTCGACGTTGCCGTCTGGTCGCCGATGGCGAACGTAGGATGGTTCAAAATATTCTGCCCGATCATGCGCAGTTGAAGCACGTTGCGCTCCGTGAGTTTGAAGTTCTTGTTGACCGCGAAATTGAACGTCGTGTCCCACGGACCGTCGAAAATGCGCCGCCCCAGCGCGCCGATCGCGCCCGCCCCCGGCATGGTGAATGCCTGTCCGGCGAACGCCGCCGCTCCGTCCGGCGCCACCGCGCGCCCGTCCGTGCCGATCGCCGAGGGCGCGACGAAGTACGGCCCCGTCCCGCTCATGCGGAACTGGAACAC
>JADGNS010000880.1 GCA_017883355.1 Candidatus Solibacter sp. | reverse complement strand
ATGTTGTCGCCGCGGACCTCGGGCTCGAACGGCGGCGACTTCCACTCATCCAGAGGATCGGGCGGCTGCACGTCGTAGTGGCCATAAAAGAGGATGGTGGGCTGGCCCGGCGCGCCCAGCCACTCGGCGTAGACCAGCGGGTTGCCGTCGCCAGAGGCTTCGATGAGCTCGGCAGAGGTCATGCCGGCGGCGCGCAGTTCGTTCAATGCGAACTCGGCGGCGCGCCGGATGTCGGGCTTGTTCTCCGGTAGCGTGCTGATGGAGGGGATGCGGAGGAAGGCCTTTAAGCCTTCCAGAAATTCGCTCTTGTGTTCCTGATAGTAGTTCATGAGTACTCCCTTTCGGAAATCGCGCTGCTACATGATGGCGGTGGGCGGCGCCGGCTCGTCGGGATGGCCTGCGTTGGCCAGCGGGAGGCGGATCATCAGCGCCGCCAGGCCGACCAGCACCAGCACGGCGAGCCCGTCCGTTCCCCACCATGCGGCATCGGGCAAGATCTTATGGCCCTGGCTCTTTTCCGCGGCGCGGAAGCCCGCCACGACGAGGCCGCACAGCGCCTCGCCCGCGATCAGGCCGGAGGCCGTCAACACGCCGGTGTTTTCGATGCGGGCCTTCTGGGCGTCGTTGAAGCTGCCCTTGTCGCGCAGTTTGTCGGTGCCCCAGCGGAAGAGCCCGCCGACGAAGATGGCGAACGTGGTCTCTAGCGGCAGGTACATCCCCACCGAGAACAGCATGGGGCTCTTCACTTCCACCAGGATCAGGCCGAATCCCATGAAGATGCCGACCACCACCAGCGGCCACGCCATGGCGCCGCCCACAATGCCCGTCGCCAGCGAGGCCATCAGGCCCGCCTGCGGCGCCGGCAGTTGCGGCGTGCCGAACGTGTAGGCGCGGTGCAGCCACATCAGGGGGAAGAACAGCGCCATGCTGGATACCGCGATACCCAGCAGGTCGCCGATCTGCATTTTGGACGGTGTGCCGCCGAGGATGTGCCCGGCTTTCAAATCCTGCAGCATCTCGCCGGCGACCGCGGAGGAGACGCAAACCACCGCCGCCACGCCGAGCACGGCCGCGATGCCGTAGCTGCCGCGCAGTCCCATCGCCACCATCAGCAGGGCGGAGATGACCACGGTGCACAGCGTCAGGCCGGAGATGGGATTGTTCGACGAGCCGATCATCCCGACCAGGTTGCCGGAGACCGCCGCGAAGAAGAATCCAAGGACGATCATGACGACGGCCGCCACTGCCGCGGGGCCGATGGCGCCCGCAAAGTAGAAGTAGAGGGCGATCATGCAAATGAACACCACGCCCAGCCCGCCAAAGACCACCTTGCTGCTCAGGTCGCGCTGCGTGCGGCCGGCGGCTTCGTGGGCCTCGGCCGATTTCTTCAGGTCCGCCACCGCGCGCTTCATGCCGATGCCCAGGTTCTTGCGCATGCGGAATAGGGTGAACGACGCGCCCACCATCATGCCGCCCACCGCGATGGGGCGCACGATGTGGAACCAGATGGCGCCGGCCACCTTGGCCCAGCCCTCTTCGCCCGTAACACCCGGCGCCAGTTGCGGCCCCAGGAAGAAGGCCAGCAGCGGCACCAGCAGTCCCCAGGCGAAAACGCCGCCGGCGAAGTTCAGCGCGCCCAGCCTGGGCCCGATAATGTAGCCCACGCCCAGGTAGGCCGGGCTGATGGCCGGGGCGGAGAACGTCGACATGGCGCCCGCCTGCACGACGGGCGAACCCGGCGCGCGCGTCAGCGTGACCAGGCTCTTGCCGAGTTCGCCGACGTGCAATACAAAGTCGCGGCTGGCGGCGAAAACGTTGATGGCTCCCAGGAAGAAGAGCACCGCGCCGATGCCCATATTGGCGAAGAGAATCTTGGCGGCGCGCGCGCCCTGCTGGCCGGCCTTATGGATCTCGGCCGCGGCCACGCTCTCCGGGAAGGGAAGATCGGGATCTTCCACCATCACCCGCCGCAGCAGCGTCACGAACAGGATGCCCAAGGTGCCGCCGACCGCCATCAGGGCCACCGATTTCCAGTAGCCGTTGGCCACATCGAACGCCGGCCACACGCCGGCCAGCACGAAGGCGGGAATCGTGAACACCGCGCCCGCCGCCACCGATTCGCCGATGGAGCCGATGGTTCGCGCCATGTTCTCTTCGAGAATCGATCCCTTCATCAGCCGCAGGATTGCCATGCCGATTACCGCCGCCGGGTACGTGGCGGCGATGGTCATCCCGGCGCGCAGGCCCAGGTATAGGTTGGCGGCCCCCAGGACGATGGTCATCACCAGGCCCAGAAGCACGGCGCGGGTGGTGAACTCGCGCATTTCCGTCTTGTCCGGCACGTAGGACCGGAACGTTTTTCCCGTATCAGGAGGCGTCATTGTAGTCTGGACCTCACTTTATCACTCAGCGCCTTGCCGTCAACTGTCTTTCCCGCCAGTTTCGCCTGCGCGGCCTTCATGACCACACCCATCTGCTTGAGAGCGGTGGCGCCGGTCTCCGCCAGGGCCGCGGCGACGGCGGCGTCGATCTCTTCCTCGCTCGCGCCCGCCGGCAGGTAGGCCTCCAGCATCGTCCTCTCGGCCTCTTCCTTTTCGGCCTGCTCCGCGCGGCCCGCCTTGCGAAACATCTCGGCGGCATCCGTCCGCTGCTTGATGAGGATCTTGAGCACCTGCATCTCGGCGGCTTCGTCGATCGGCTTGGGCGAATCGACCTTCAGTTTCATCAGCGCGGCCTTGAGCATGCGGAGCGCGCTTAACCGCGCGGCATCCTGGCTCTTCATGGCGGCGACCATTTCCTGCTGCACCTGATCTATGAGGGGCATGATGTCTGATATTATACGGCCTCACGTTCGTTGGCTTTTCTTGTGGTCAAGCGCGACACGGAAGTGGGGGAACTGTTGAAGTGTCCGCCAGCTTAACGAATCCGGGCGTACTCTGTACGACAGGCACCGGGGTGTCGGGACGGGAGCTGGGGTTGACGGAACGAAGCCAATTTGGGGTGAAGTGGTTTTTGGTGAGGGGGTTAGGGACGGGGCACCGGCGGGTTCGACGACCGTGGCGGGAGCGGGGGCGTTGCGGCGATTGGCTTCAATTTGACGGAGAGCAGACATAGTGGTTCCGGGCGGACAGGCGGACCCGGAGGGTGCCCGCGCCTGTCCTGCTTTTAGGATAGAGGAGGGACTTCGGGAATTCGGGGGGCAGTACCTGTAATCTGTTGAAAAGAAGTGGGGGAAGAGTCTAAATGTTTGTGTCACCGCCAGCTTGCCGCGAATCGCTGGCGCGTCACCTTCACCGGCAATTCGG
>JADGNS010000879.1 GCA_017883355.1 Candidatus Solibacter sp. | reverse complement strand
ATGATGGCGGTTCGTGGGACGAGACCCGGCCCGTAACCTTTTGGCGTCGCTACGCGCGCCATCACGTGCCGCGCGTATTCATTGATGTTGGTGAGTTTGATACCGTACGTGTCGATGACGGCCGCCGTATTCATGGCGTCCTCACGCAGATATCCGGCCAAACCGTTTGATGTTAGAGCGCTTACGCTGAATTTAACGGCCAAATGGAATCGGCGCGGATCGACGTGCCACGGGAAGGGTATACTGGGCTACTACCGAGCTGGACAAGGCTACCGCAGTCGTGTTCGCCGTCGGCGGGATGTATCCGCGGAGTTAGCGCCCTCTGCAGCGGAAGGCCTCGTGTGGGAATGAAGGCGGAGTACCGGAATTATGAGCGAAATCGCATTGAGGTTGAAGTGTTCAGTCGAGGCGGATGTCACAACGGCTTTCGCTTGGCAGTTCCGGACCGACGTATCGAACTGGAACGATCCCCCAGCCCGGTTTTCCCTCGACGGTCCGTTCGAAGCAGGCTCATGCGGAACAACTCAGTTGCCCGGACAAGCCCCGTTGCATTGGCGAATCACGGAGGTTAGACCAGGTAGGTCGTTCGTAGTTGCTATGCAACTCGATCAGGCTATGCTGGTCTTTTGGCAGTTCGACCAGTTGCCCGGACGCAAAACGAAACTCACACAGGAAATCGTGCTGTCGGGTGATAACGCGGCGGCATACGCCACGCAGGTTGAAGTAGGATTCGGTTCGAATCTTGAAGCCGGCATGAAGCGGATCGCCGCGGATATGGCTGCCGCCGAAAGCCACTCGAAACCTGACCACGGAGACATCGCCCGTTAGAATTCGATCCTTTTTCCCTTTAACGTTTTGACGCCTATGCTGAGACTGGCCAAAGCGCGGCGCCGGAGGAATTATTCCCTCCTGGTCGCGCAGCGTTTACCGATCACGGCCGTATCACGCTCCTCGGACACTGGGGCGGACTTCCTCTGTTGGCGCTTAATTGGCCCCGCGAAGTCGCGTTCTGGTCCATGACCCTTGGCCGCCGAGGCATTGCCCTCGCCGCATCAGGTGAACTGGGCTGCGAGCGTCACCACCGAGCGCGCCGGGATTTCGATCAGGGCGCCCGGCACAAACGCCGGGTATTCCTTTAGCTCATCTCCCTCGCGGTCGGAGGTGACGTGCGGCGCGATGGATTTGAGCCGCCAGCGCCGCGCGCCGAGACCGAAATCGAGCTGAACCATCTGCGGGCCGGCCTCCATGTTGATGTAGACCGCAACCACTCGCCGCGCTTTCTCGTCCCTGTAAGCCGATCCCATCAACCCGCGGATGTCGTGCCCCTTTCCTTCCAGTGCCACTCGCCTCATGCCTGGACGCACGAAACGGCTGTAGTTGCCTATCGCCCAGAGCAACCGGCTGGTGATGATCGATTCGGCGTCTCCGGGCTTCTTCCAATCCGTGAAGATCAAGCCGTCCTTGTAATTCACGCCCGAAACCGCGGTCCACCATTGCCAGGCCGTCACTCCCACCAGCGTCAAATCGAGGTGGATAATGCGCGCCACGTCGAGCGCCGTGCTCATGGTGAGATCCCGCCCGTTGCCGCCCTTGCCCTCCGACCCTGTCATCACGCAATACTCGGACATCCAGGGCTTCCACCCGGGGTACTGGTCGAACTTCTTGCGGAGGGTCTGCCGGTTCTCGACAAGCTGGCCTTTGAGAAGATCAGAGCCGTAGTCGTGGTAGGAGAAACGATGGTTGAGCATGCCGGCGGTGCTGGTGTCTCCCAGGAATTCGTCCAGGTAATTGCCATACTTCGCGTTATACGTTTTGGACATTCGGTCTGCCAAGGAGTAAAGCGGCGGCAGCCCGGAGACTTCTATGCCGGCGATCTCTGTGGGGCACTTACGCCTCTTCAGTTCGGCGTCCAGCGCCCGCAGCATGGCTTTGCAGTCGTCGTTGCTGGCCCGGCAGCCTTCCTGACTGAGTCCGTTCCACTCCACGTTGGGCTCGTTCACCGGGCTGATGTAATCGAAAGCGATGCGTTCAGTCCTATCGGGGTTGGTGCGAAAATGCTCCAAAGTGTCCACCAGGTAGCGGGCGAACTGGCCCTCGAAGCCGGGCTTCAGGTTGGTCGTGTCGGTTCCCCGCTGGCCGTACGTGATGCCGGTGCGGGTCATGCGTCCCGGAGGGCTATTTACAAAGGCCAGAAACTGTGGGACTCCACGGGCCTTAGCCGCACCGAGGAACCAGCGTTCCGGGGCCTGCCGGGTCCAGTCGTATTTCCCTTCGGCGATTTCGAAAGTTTCCGCCGTTCGCCAGGGGTTGTTGATCTTATCCGTGATGCCGCCGCCGATGTTGAACCGCCAACAGGAAAGCCCGATTCCGGGGGTCTGCGAAAACAACAGATCGGCAACCCTGTTGCGATTGGGTAGGGACCACGTCCCCAACTTCTGCATGCTCCAGCAGTCTGACGCCGAGAAGTTTTCGATCATCTGGTATTCGGAATCGAGGCGGATCAAATCATGATGCGGTTCCTTCGCATGGAGGAGGCCGGCTGCCGTCCCTGCAAGCATGGCCTTGAGCGCAGATCGTCGGGAACAATTCTCAGTTTCCATGACACCTGAGACATATATATCGCTGCACCGCGGAAGGCAAGGGTTGCCGGCAGTGGCCTGATGGGTGCGGCAACGGTTGACAATGCAGGATGCCTTTTCGGTCGTCTTCTCGCACAACGCCTTCAGCGGGCCGAACGTCTGCTCGGTGATTTTCTCCACTGCCGGTGAGCCCCAACATCCTCCCCGGCCATAGAGGCGCACACGCGGGCCGCCACGATGCTTACCAGGGCTACCGGCCCGCAATGGGCGGCTGTTTGGCGGGGCGTCCGCGATCCATTGAGCGCTCCCTGGGCGCAATGGCGCCGGGCCGTAAGCTGCTCGTCGGCGTTGGTGGAGGCACCGGCGATGCGCTCTGTGACCCGTGATCGGTTGCAGACGATACGCGGATCTGGGCAGGCCCGACCAAGTGGTGTGGTTCATTGCCCAGGGGGAGCAGGACCTCGCCGCCCCGCCGCCTCGCCGCCGCAGTTGGAGAGCCTGCGAACTGCATGGAAAACGTGATCCATAACCACGGGGATGTCGTGAACCGCCGCGGATGGACGGACGGCCGCGCTACTCCATACCCGTTGTGGCGCACTGGCCACCCCCAGAACCCGCCGCTACAACCATCGGGTTGTTGGACGGAAGTCATATGCGTTGTATCGGGAGTGCGCCGGCCAAGTAGCGCCCCAGGTGGGAGACGAAGCCTGATTGCCAGCGCATTCC
>JADGNS010000878.1 GCA_017883355.1 Candidatus Solibacter sp. | reverse complement strand
GAGGCGTCGATGAGGAGATCCGCCGCGCCATCCTCTCGCACGCCGACTTCAGCGGCGTGCCGCGCGTCTCGCCCCTCGAAAAGGTGCTCTACGCCTGCGACGAGCTGGCCGGCTTCATCACCGCCATCTCCTACGTCAAACCCACGCGCAGCGTCTTCGAGGTCGACGCGGCGTCGGTGAAAAAGAAGATGAAGGACAAAGCCTTCGCGCGCAGCGTCAGCCGGCAGGACATCCTGGCGGGCGCGGAGCAACTCGGCGTCCCGCTGGAAGAGCACGTCGCCTTCTGCATCAAGGCGATGCAGGCGCGGGCTGCCGAGCTGGGTCTCGCAGGAAGCTCCGCAACTTGAGATCTCAGCTCAGTTCTGCCAGCATCGCCTCCACCTCCGGTCGCAGCAGTGGCACGTCGTTCACCGCAGTGGACCAGACTTCCTCGATATCGATGCCGAAGTACTCGTGCACCAGAAGGTTTCGCATCGCAATCACACTGGCCCACGGTATCTCGGGATGCGCGACACGCAACGCCTGGCTTGTCGAACGCGCCGCCTCGCCGATGATTTGAAGGTGATGCACCACCCACACCTGCAACATCTCGTCGCTTTCGAACCGCTGCCGTCCACCCCCGATACGTTCCTGAATCCGCTGGATAGTCCAGGATGTCCTGGAGACGGCCGGCGTCGTCCCTCACAGGACCACCGCCTCCTCGATCACCCGCTGTCGAATCCGCGGCTTCAGGCCGTTATGGCTCGCCACGTCCACTTTACAGCCCAGCAGGTTCTGCAACTCCTCGATCAGAGCAGCGTGGTTGAGCAACCCGCGTCCCGGTTCAAACTCCACCAACAGATCCACGTCGCTCTCCGGAGTGTCCTCGCCCCGCACAACCGAGCCGAAAACACGCACGTTCCGCGCCCCGTGGCGCGCCGCGATGGCGAGGATCTGTTCCCGGCTTAACACAAGAGTGTCGTAGCGCCGCACGAAGATATTCCTCCCACACCAGTATAAATGACGAACCCCGATGCCCGTTCCAACGTGCCGTCCTTTTAGAACCCCGTGACTGCGGCGGTCAAGAGTCAAGAGTGCAACCGGGTTGTCGTAAAAGCTCAAAGAAAACCAAGGACAAAGCCTTCGCGCGCAGCGTCAGCCGGCAGGACATCATTGCGGGCGCGGAGCAACTCGGCGTACCGCTGGAAGAGCACGTCGCCTTCTGCATCAAGGCGATGCAGGGGCGGGCTGCCGAGCTGGGTCTCGCAGGAACCCCCGCAACTTCCGGTTAGCCGGTTCCTCGAACGCGCCATACACCAGCGCCGAAACCGCGATCACGATCGCGATATAAAGCAGCGGCGGGAACTCCGGCGACCGCCGCAGGCACCACCACAGTATCGGCACGTGCAGGATGTACATCGCATAACTGGACTTTCCCAGGTAGACCGCCAACCGCGTGGAAAGCCCGCGCGCCAGCACGCCGCCGCCCAGCGCGAGGCCGATCAGCAACACGCCGTTGAGCGGGCGCAGCGCGCTGTTCAGATCGATGAACTTCGGCAGCACGTCCGGGTACGCGATCACGCCGGCCGCGCCCGCAAAACCCGGGATGTAGAGCCACCAGCCCCGCGGCGGGCGGGCGCTCCGCTGCAACAGATTGTAGGCGCAGGCGGCCGCGATGCCCATCAGAAAGTCGCTCAGGTGGACCAGCGGCTTGATATTGTCGGAGACTCCCACCGCCCACATCGCGCGCGTCAGGCAGACGGCAAAGGCAGCGGCCAGCGCGATGTTGCGCCAGTTGGCGCGCCGGATGAAAAGCGCCGCCAGCGGAAACACCGCATAGAAAAACATCTCGCAGGAAAGCGACCACGCCGGAGTGTTCCAATTCACCGGAATGGCGCCGAGCCATGCCTGCACCAACAACAGATGCGCCGCCACGTATCCCGGCTTGCCCGGAGTCTGGTCGGCAAGTATGAACGGCACGACCACCGCCAGGCTGAGCAGGTAGACCGGGTACACGCGCGCCACACGGCCCAGGCCGTAGCGCAGGCTGTTGCGCCGGTTCCACACGGTGGCGGCATAGCTCTGCGTCAACACGAAGCCGCTCAACACGAAGAACGTGGTGACCGCCTGGTATCCGCCGCGGATCAGCGTGAACAATCCGTGCGGCAGCAGGAGCGCGGTGGCTTCCAGTTTCTGCCCGGGTCCGGTGAGGTGGTGCAGGATGACCCAGAGAGCCAGGAAGAAACGTAGTCCGGTGAGAGCGGGAAAGTCGCGGCGCTTCACCGCACCTCCGCGTAGCCGAACAGCAAAGGCGCCTGCATCGGGTTTTCGACCGACACTTCCATGCGCTTCCACTGCACCGCTTCGGGCGGCAGCGTGGCGCGGAATTCGGAGAGATCGTTATCCCGCCGCTCTAGCGCCACCGCCGCCTCGACGCCGTTCACCCGCACGCGCGGCCGGAAATCGCGCGTTTCGAAAATGCCGATATACAGGCTCTCGCCGGAGCCCCGCGGAGCGGCGATGCCGAGCGTCCCGACGCGATCCATGCGGCGGCACCCGTCGGCGGCCTCGCGCCAGCCAGCACCCAGGTAGTCGCCGAATACGGGGTCCCCGATGTTGACGAAGCGCGGCTCTTCCTCCGTCCACCGCGCGCCCGCATGCGCCGTCTCGTCATGCAGCATCTGGCCGTCGAAGCGATACACCACGGCGCCATTCGCGCCGAGCGCCCGCCGCGCGACGGCCTGCGGTAGCACGTATTTCGAGAGCAGATCCGGCGCCGCCTGAATGCGCGCCTCGCTGCCCGGCGCGAGATACACGCTGGGGATCGATATCGCGCGGAACGGCAGATCCGCCACGCCGCTCCAGAAGAGGCCGCTATCGATTCCGTCCAGCAGAACGATCTTCCCCGGCGCCGCCTGATGAATCTCTTCCACCCCGAGCACCAGGTCTTCCACCCGCTCGGCGCGCGCGTGCTGCCAGCGCGTGACGGTCCACGACGCTTGCACCGAAGTCCCCGCATAGAGCATGACGACGAGCAGCGCCGCGATTTTTCCGGCCACTCCGAACTGGCGCACATTTCCGATGGCATAAGCGCCCAGCATCGCGATGCCGATCGAGGGCACTGCCAGGTAGTAGTCCATCTTGTGATCGGGCAGCGGCAGATAGGGCAGCAGCGGAAGCACAAACCATCCGGCGCCGAGCAGCGCGGTGGATTCGCCGCGCCGCAGGCCCCAACCGATGAGCGCGAGAAGACACGCCGCCACCAGCGCGGCGGCCCACACGGGCATCGGTCCCAGCACCCATCGCCAGTAGGTCCAAAGCGTCGCG
>JADGNS010000877.1 GCA_017883355.1 Candidatus Solibacter sp. | reverse complement strand
TCCGGGTGCGATCTGGAGCCGATGACCTCGTACCTGTTCCCTGCCGCCGGAACCTGCAACGCGCTGGTGCGTTTTTCCATCGGCGGCGTCGGCCAGGTGGTGACCGGGCGCGAGGGGACGCGCCGCCAGCGCCAGTTTCAATTCGTCGAATCCACCGCCTGGAAGGCCGGCTCGCACACGGTTCGCTTCGGCGCGGATTATCGCCGCATGGTGCCCGTCCGGCGCGATGCCTCCGGCTCTCTCAGCGCCATGGCCGACGACATCACCGCCCTCACCGATAAGCGGAACCTCTGGCTCGGCAGCACGCCTGCGATCAACTCCGACACCGAGGTTACGGAACTCTCGCTATGGGCGCAGGATACCTGGCAGATTTCGCCGCGCATCCTGATCACGCCCGGTCTGCGCTGGGAGCTCAACCCTTCGCCGGCGGCCTCCGCCGCGACCTACTTCCTGGATCCCCAGACCGGCACCTCCTTCGATCCCAAGAACCGCCTGCTCTGGCCCGTGGCCTACGGAAATTTCGCGCCCCGCCTGGGCGCCGCCTGGCGCGTCCGCAAGAGCGGCCGGACGGTGTTTCGCGCCGGCGGCGGCCTGTTCTACGATTCCAGCATGAGCATCGCCACCGACCTGATCAACGGCGGGCCCTTCAGCATCACCCAGTTGACCAACAGCGCCCACGCCCCCTTCTCGTCGCTGTTGAGCTATGCCTTCTCGCCCAATCTACGGCTGCCTCGTTTGACCGAATGGAACTTCACTCTCGATCAGGCGCTGGGCGCGCACGACGTCCTCTCCATGGGGTACGTCGGGTCGGCCGGGCACCGACTTTTTCGCCGCGAAGTCGGCGGTCCCGGCAATACCCCCACGGCTCTGTTCGCGCTCACCACAAACAATGGCGCCTCCAATTACCAGGGTTTGCAGGTACAGTATCGCCGAAGGGTGCTGCAAGGCCTGCAGACGCTGGTATCCTACTCCTGGTCGCATTCGCTGGACAACGATTCCAGCGATGCCTTCCTGATGTGGGCGGGTCCCGGCGCCCCTGCCGCGCGCGATCATGCCTCCAGCGATTTCGACCTGCGTCATTCCCTGACGGCCGCGCTGACCTACGAGCTCCCCGCGCGCGCCGCCGGCAGGGCGCGGTGGCTCGGCGGATGGGCAATCGATTCGCTGGTGCGCGGGCGCAGCGGCTTTCCGATCTCCGTGCTGCTCAATGAGCAATACCAGGGCATCGGGCTGGCCAACGCTTTCCGTCCAGACCGCATCCTCAATCAGCCAATCTGGATCGACGATGCCTCCGTCCCCGGCGGCAAGCGGTTGAACCCGGCAGCGTTTCAAGCCGCCCCAAGCGGCTCGCAGGGGACGCTGGGCCGCAACTCCATCCCGGGCTTCGCGATGGGGCAGGTGGATCTTGCCTTGCGCCGCGAGTTCCGGTTCCATGACGGCAGGTCCATTCAGGTGCGTATGGAAGCCTTCAACGTCATGAACCAAGCCAATTTTGCCGACCCCGTGAAGTATCTCAGTAGTGCCGTCTTCGGTCAATCCACCTCGATGTTGAACCTGATGCTTGGCACCGGCAGCCCGGGCAGCGGACTATCCCCCGTCCTGCAAACCGGCGGACCGAGATCGTTGCAAGGAACTGTGCGTTTCCGGTTTTGAATCCGTGATAAACTCAGAGAAGCTCAGCAAGCATTCGCCGCCCACCCCAATTGCAACGCGGCAAAATGCCCTGGGTGTCTTCCCGACAGGATCGGGCTGTGGCGCAGCCTGGCTAGCGCGCTTGCTTGGGGTGCAAGAGGTCCCGAGTTCAAATCTCGGCAGCCCGACCATATTTTTCAATAAGTTAGCCATCTACATGACCACCGGTTTAGTGTCAAATAGTGTCAAAACCGGCTGAATTTCTGCGCAATTGACACTACCGATCAGCCGCGCCGTCATTTCCTCGATCGACTGCCTCCGCCGGTTCAGGTCCGAATGGGTGTAGAGCAGGGTCATGCGGACATCGCTCTGGCCCATCTGTGCCTGGCGGTCAGAAAAGGCCATTCCGATTAGTTCTCCGAAGGTGGCATGGGTATGCCGGAATACGTGCCAGCCGAGCCACGGCAGCTCCAGCTTCACGCCAACGCGATGCAAATGGCGTTTGCTCAGGTTCCGCTCGTCAAGGGGCGTGCCGTTGGAACTGGCGAACACCAGGTCCTCGGGGCCGTTGTAGGATGGGCGGCTTTTCAATTTACTCAGGGCGGCCACCACGGCGGTGCTCAGCGGGACCTTGCGGCGCCTTCCATCGGCCTTCACAGAGCAGAACTCGCCGCGGTAGTAGTTCTGGCGAACGGCCAGGCTGTAGGGCGGCAGAACCTCACTGCTGACGATGACTGACTCACTGCTCAGGTTGATCCACTTCCAGAGCAGCCCCAGGATCTCCGCAACGTTCAAGCTGCAGGTCATCGACACCAGCGCCATCTCCGACACTGGCGACGGCAAGGCCTCCAGGACGAGGCGGCCCTGCTCGAAGGTGAGGGCGTGTGATTCCTTCCGCTCCATTTCCGGCAGGTTGACGCCCTGGATGGGATTGTCGCCTACGAAGCTGCGCTTCAGCTTCGCATGGTTAAAAACCCTGCCGATCACGTTGCGGATGTGAGTAACGGTCTGCACAGACAAACCAGCCTCCAACTTCGCTCCTACAAGATCCTGGACGTCATCGCTGGTGACATCCCTGAGACGCTTCCCGCCGATAGCGGGAAGCACGTGCAACTTCAGCATGTTTTCGTAATGGGATTTCCCGGCGGGCTTTTTGAACCGGACCACATCCGGCCGGAAGCGGCGCTGGACGAATTCTTCGACGGTCAACAACGACATGGGCTGTTGGGACTGGGCGTCGACCGTGTTGAGAACCTCTCGCGCGATCCGCTGGGCTTCTCGTTTGCTTACCTCCTTTGCGTCGGCGATCTTGCGATTCATCCGGACGCGGACAATCTTGCCATCGTCGCCGATGGCGTCTTCACGATAAGCCAGATACCAGCCGTCACCCTGGCGGTGAACGTGGCCGGTCTGCTGGCTTCTTCTGCGAGCCATATTGATTTCTCCATATGGCTCGTGGGGTGGCTTGCTGCCTACGGTACCACAGGCGGGGCAGGGATCGACCTGGGTCGGGACCGCGTCATAATCGCCAGCGCCCGTGTGGCGCTGGATGACGCGGAGCGCAGTCGACTCGGGGATGCGGTAGGTCGTGTAGGAGCGTTTGCCCGGTTGCGGCGCGGTCCGGATGCGGACGGCGGTGGGTTCGTCCTGGAATATGCGCCGGACGGCGCGGGGGTC
>JADGNS010000876.1 GCA_017883355.1 Candidatus Solibacter sp. | reverse complement strand
CAAGTCCAAGCTTCAGGGTGCAGGTCTGCTGAAGCCGACCCCTGCCACGAAGACCGCGTGAAATTTCGCAACCGAAATCGAGGGCGGCGCAACTGGCCACCCCCTCACTACAAAGGGAGAAGAGCATGGAAACAGATCGTCCGAAGCGACTGGACGAAGTATCGCGGATGCCGCGCGGCGCCCTTGATAAAGCCGCCCCGAAGAGGGTTCATGGGTTCGACATGACGCAAGTTCCCCCAATGAGGATGACACGATGACTTCTCTTATGGTTCTCGCACCGACGCTGCCACTCGCCGCACCGCCGGCCGATTTTCACGCCGCCTTCGCCGACTTCCTGTGCATCGACGTGGCCAACGGCGACGCTTCGCCAGATACCGTGCGTAGCTACCGCAGCGAGGTCGCGCTGTGGGTCGTCTGGTGCGCCTCCCAGAACTTTGACCCGGCGACAGTCAGGGCCGAGCACATCAAGCGCTACCGCCAGGCGCTGCTCGAGGGCGCCTACAAGCCCATCACCATCCGTTGGAAGCTCACCATCGTCCGGCGTTTCTACGAGGCCGCGCGCAGTGCGGGCCTGCGAGCGGATAATCCCGCCGCCGGAGTGAAGTCGCCGCGCGTGCGCCAGGCCACGGAAGATTTCAAGTACCTGTGCGACGATCAACTGGCCCAGTTGCTGGCCGCGATCCCCGATCCCGACCAGGCCGCCGGAGCGGAGAAGGTCAAGCGGCTGCGCAATCTGCTCATGGTCACGATGATGGCGCTACAGGCTTTGCGGACCATCGAGGTGCACCGCGCCAACGTCGAGGATCTGACCGAGAAGGGTGGGAGCCTGGCGTTGCTGGTTCGCGGTAAGACCCGCGACCGGATCGCCTACTTGCGGCCGGACATGGGCCGACGGGTGAAAGAGTACTTGGCCCTCCGCGGGAAGGTCGAACGTGACGGGGACGGAACACCGTTGTTTTCCGCCGTAGGCAATCGCAGGCGTGGCAAACGTTTGAGCCGCCGCCATATCCGCGTGCAGACGGACAGGTACTTGCGGGCAACCGGCCTGAAGCGCCCGGGCATCTCGAATCATGCGCTACGCCACACGGCTGGCACGTTGGGATACTTGCACACGGGCGATCTGCGGGCCGTGCAGGACTTTATGGGCCACGCCGACCCGCGCATGACGGCCAAGTACGCGCACGTGGTGGACATGGCAAAGAAGAACCCGGCGCTGTTCATTCCGGTGAAGGTGGGATGAACTACCGAAAGCGGAAGCGGTCGCCGATGTGGTAGGATATTCCTACGAGATGAGGTTGAACCATGCCTACTACCCAGTCGCAGGTCGAATACGTAGCTAACACGCGGATCGGCGAGAAGGGGCAACTCACAATTCCCAAACAATATCGCGATGAGCTGGGATTGGACGCCGGTGCTTCCGTCGCGGTGTTGCGGGTTGGTGAAGGTCTCATGCTGATCCCGGAGCAGAACCGTTTCCGGATTCTCTGCGAGTCCATCGCGTCCGTGTTTGAGCGGCGGCAAGTGACTCCCACGGATTTGCTCGATACGTTGCCCGAGGCGCGACAGCGTGTCTTCGCTCGCCGCTATCCTGAGTTGGCAGGGCACGAACGTGGCGAAACGCGGCGGAGCAAGGGCCGGTGAGTCAGGGGGAACGCGTCCGGCTTTTCCTCGACTCGAACGTGTTGACCGCCGGTATAGTGTCGACCTGGGGACTGGACAAAGCTGTCCTCTCGTTGTGCGCAGCCCGGATTTGTCGGCTCGTTCTCGCCGAAGCGGTGCGTGAGGAGGTTGAAGACAACCTTCTGATCCGCCTGAGCAGGCTTGAATCCGGCGAGGGAAACCGGGTAGTAGCGGACTATGCCCGACTGATTGCGCTCATGAAGCCGGAGATCGTGCCCTATCCAGGCCAGGCGGAGGTCAAGGCCGCACGCCATCTGATTCGTCACGGGGCAGACGTTCCGGTGCTGCTGTCCGCCATCGCGAGTCGCCCCGATTGGTTTCTCACGCACAACACCAAACACTTCACGCCGGCCGTTGCGCAGCGGACTGGCCTACGGTTTGCGACACCAGTTGAGTTCTTTCGCGCACTTTCAAAGAGTATCTCCGGTGAGCAGCGGGGGTAGGCGACGCTACGGACACACCTCTGGCCCGGTGGGTCACAACATGTTTTCAGATTGTCAGGGGAATGAGGCCGCGCAGGAGGGAATAACGCGCGGCTCAGAGGATGGCGATGAGGGTGCGGATGGGTTGGCCGAGGAGGGCGCCGCAAGTGACGCCGGCGCCGTTGGCGATAACGTCGCCGAGCTCGACGGCGCGGCCGGGGGAGAAATGCTGGCCTGCTTCCATGAGGACGCCCAGGAGGAACATCGAGAGGCCTGCCTTAAGGCCGTGGCGGCGGTCCTGGAAGCCGATCACGGGTAGAAGCGAAAGGGCCAGGTAGGCGCAGAAGTGCAGCACCTTATCGTTGATGCGCAAACGGCCGATGTCCACCATCAGCGGAGAGGCAGCGGGCGACAGGGAGCCGATTACCACGCAGCAGACAAGTACGGCCCAGAAGGCCAGGATCAGTGTGCGCCGCGCCTGGGGAGCGAGGCGGAATCGCGGGTTGGATTTGTTTTGTGTTTGAAGCATGCTGCGATTCAATGACTGCCTATTTCGGTTGGGGGACATCGGTCTTGGACCTTGCCGGGAACAAAATCAAAGCGCTTCCCATTCCTCGCGCTCGATCCCGGCCTGCCGAAGGATGCGCACCAGCAAGCCGCGACCGATGTCCTCGGTGTGAGGATTCGGGATCCGAAGTTTTCTTCCGCGCCCCTTCATGTATTGGCGAGCGCCGCAGGCGACTCGAAGCCCAGCGCACGGAGGCAAGCGATCAGGTCCTTCCTTTTGATTGGAGCAACGGCAGGCATTCAAGCGACTTCGCGGATCTCAAGGCGCTTGCCGTCAATGTCCGGAATCGGGGAGTGATCGGCAATGCTGAGGAGCACCCATCCCTCCAGCACGCTCTCCAACTCCTCCCGGCAGGCTTCGAAGGTCTTGGCATTCGCCCAGACGCCCGGGATGGCAGGAATGTCGCCATAGAACGACCCGTCATCCTCGACAATCTCGTAGCGGGCCTGGCGCATGGCTGCCCGGAGATACGAAGTGAGCACGGCTCAATTATCTCACTAACGCTGCCGCGGCTCTACTGTAAGATCTGACGGCGTGGCTCCTGATGGCAGTAGATTGTGCCGCGATTCGATCGGCGGTTGGGTTGAGGAGGTCGTGCCAGTCGCAGGTCCGGCCCGGGCTGGCCCGCTGACCCAGTTCCAGG
>JADGNS010000875.1 GCA_017883355.1 Candidatus Solibacter sp. | reverse complement strand
GTCCGGGTCGGTCAAGTAGATCTGGCAGGAGACTGCAAAGACTTCAGCGTCGACGAAGCCTTCCAGCAGCGGCGCCAGAAAGTCAGGGGCCACACGCATGTCGCTATTCAGCAGCACGACGACGTCGTTTTTCGCCGCGTGGAAGCCGGCGTTGGAGCCGCCGCCGAAGCCCAGGTTTTGGGGCAGCGCGAGCACGGTGACGTCTGGGAAGGTCTCGCGCAGGAAATCCGCGCTGCCATCGGTAGACCCGTTGTCCACCACCAGAATCTGGTTGGCGGGGCTGCCGGCCAGCGCCGTGCGGATGCTCGGGATGTATTTGGCGAGGAGGTCTTTCCCGTTCCAGTTCGGAATGACCACGGTCGCGGCAGTGTTGCCGGCTTTGCGGGATGGTGGGGCATGCTTTAGCTTGCCCGGCCAGGTGAAGAGCTGCACCACCAGCAGAGCGAGGAAGCTGATCGCCATGAGAAACGGCGAGAGCAGCATGAGCGGCAGCGCGCGGAGGAGGCGTTTCAGGAAGGCCATGTCAGAGCGCGGGTCCGAGGCCTACTTTGCGGCCCAGCCTGACCCATCGGGAGGCGCGCACCATGGCGAGCTGGTCTTCGAGTTGACGCTTCTCTTCCTCCAGCCGGAGCGCCCAGACAGAGCGCTCTTGCAGGTCTCTTTCGGTCTGCTCCAGGGTGGCGGCGGTCTTGGTCAGCGCATCGGCGATCTTACGGATTTCGGCGGTCAGGTGGGCTTCCGTATCGAGTGCCCATTTGGTCTTCTCGCGGTTCTCCTGCTCCAGAGCGGAAATCTTGGCGTTGTAAGCGGCAACTACCTGGCGCGCGTTTTCCTGGTCGCGCGCCAGTTCCTCCTGAAGCGCGTCGATGCGCGCCCCGCGGTCGGCCAGAGCGGCGTTCAACTCCTCCGCCCAGCGGTTGCTGCGCTCCAGTTCTTCTTTCTGCTCGCGGAACATGACCAGCAGCTTCTGGTGCTCACGGTCGAATTCGGCCAGATCCGCCAGCGCTTTGTCGAGCCAGTGGTCCTTGGTGGCGAGCTCCCCTTCGAGCTTGCCGATATGGCGCTCGCGCTCGCGGAGCACGTTGGCCACGCGCGGCACGTAGAGAAAAGTCGGATTGCCGATCTGCGGACGGTGCGCGCAAACCGCGATGAAGAAGTGGCTCTCGTC
The DNA here is from genome assembly GCA_017883355.1 of Candidatus Solibacter sp. Taxonomy (GTDB): domain Bacteria; phylum Acidobacteriota; class Terriglobia; order Bryobacterales; family Bryobacteraceae; genus Solibacter. The sequence continues at coordinate 2,150 of JADGNS010000875.1, read as the reverse complement.
AGGGACGGGCTCGGCGGCATCCACCCGGGCTTCCACCGTGTGGCCCGCCTCATGCGGCTGGAACGTGACGCCTTCCACGTGGTTTTCCAGGAACATGGAGACGTACGGAAAGACCTGCCCGAGCTCGCTGGTGAACTCGTCGAAATCGAATTCGTGAACGTGGAACGGGTTGGCGCCGTGCGTGCCGCGCGATTCGGTGTAGTACAGCCGGTTGGGCGTGGAGACGATCAACTGGCCGGCGGGAGCCAGCACGCGCCGCACTTCCTTTAGAAAGTCCCGCCAGTTTTCCAGGTGTTCGATGACTTCGAAGGCCACCACCAGATCGAAGGCGCCGTCGCCGTAGGGCAGTTGGGTGCACGATGCCTGCTCGAAGGCGAGATTGGGCAGCGCGTAGTGGGCGCGCGCGAACTCCACGGCTTCGGCCGCGATATCGATGGCCGTCACGCGTTCCGCCACATCGGCCAGTTCCGCCGATCCGTAGCCGGCGCCGCACCCGGCATCCAGCACGCGCTTGCCGCGCGCCAGGCGCACCGCGAAGTGGTAGCGCGCCATGTGCTCGTTGAGCAGGTCGACATCCACTTCCCCAGGGATCAGGCGTTCGCCGGTGAACTCAGCCAAGGTGACTCTCCAGTTGACGTTCGGTGCGGATGCGCGCGTTCACTTCCACGCGGCACGGCAGGTGCAGGTAGCCGTAGACCTGCGCTTCGGAGCGGCCCATTTGCAGCGTGATGGCATTGTCGATCCAATCGCACATCTGGTAGCCCATCAGGGTCCCGTCGGCAATCGCCGGAGAGAACGAGAAGGAGGCCGGATAGAGTTCCGGCAGATCCAGGTAAAAATCCACCGTGGTCACATCGCCAGGCTGCAAAGGCGCAAGTTCGTAGCCTTCGCGCGCCGTATTGGTGCCGGAGAAATCCATGCCGAGCTGATTGCGCAGCATGAAGCCCACGATGGGCAGGGCGACATCGCCCTTGGCGCGCACGCTGATCCGCACCAGAATCCGCGTGCTGGGTTCCAGGATGGGCTGGTTGCGGCCCTGCTCATCCAGCACCGCGATGCCGATGATTTCCGCGCGGCCATCGCCGAAACGGTGGTCGATATTAGGGATGGTTTCGACGACTTCCGGGGCCAGCATGGGTCCGCCCCGCCGCGGTTGCGGATCGGCGGAGGACTTGAGCAGGAGATAGGTGGAATCTTTCTCCGTCATGGCGGCGAGATATTTGGACACCACCCGGTCGGGTTCGCCGCAATCGATCATACGGCCGTGGTCCAGCCACAGTACGCGGTCGCCGATGGCCTTCACGTCGCTCACGGCGTGAGAGACGAACAGGATCGTGATGCCGCGCTGCCGCAGCTCGTGGACCTTGCGCATGCAGCGCTGGCGGAAGTATATGTCGCCCACGGCGAGGGCTTCATCCACCAGCAGGATTTCGGGGTCCACGTTGATGGCCACGGCGAACGCGAGGCGCACCACCATGCCGCTGGAGTAGGTCTTGACCGGCTGATCGATGAAGGCGCCGATCTCGGCGAAGGCGGCGATGTCCTGGTAGCGCTGGTCGATCTGCCGGGTAGTAAGCCCCAGGATGGATCCATTGAGGTAGACGTTATCGCGGCCGCTGAATTCGGGGTTGAACCCGGCGCCGAGTTCCAGCAGGGCGGAAACGCGTCCGTGGATACCGACCGTACCGGACGTGGGGTGCAGGATTCCGGCAACCATCTGTAAGAGCGTACTCTTGCCGGAGCCATTCTCTCCCACAATGCAGAAAGTTTCCCCGCGCTTGACCTCGAAGCTGACGTCGTGCAGCGCCCAGAAATCCTGGTGGCGCTTCAGACGATTCAGGGACAGCAACTCCTTGAGGCGGTCACCCGGCGCGTCGTAGATCGCGTAGCTTTTCGAAACACCCTGGAATTCAACGGCGTTCACGGTGGGAAAGACTAGTGTAGCGCGGGGCCGCTCCGGTCAGAGCCGCGACCGTAAGGGAGCGGGTACGGAAGGATCTGAGAAATAGGAAAGGGCGGCCACCGACACCTGGGACTGCGTGCCTGCGAATCGGAAGGACAGGCGGTTCAAAGACCGCGGCGCCAATCCCCAGCAGTTGGGTCTTCAGCGCGTCAGGATTCGCAGCGGGTCCGATGAGGAAGCCGGGAGC
>JADGNS010000074.1 GCA_017883355.1 Candidatus Solibacter sp. | reverse complement strand
GAACATAGAGGAAGAGGTCAGCTCTCCCGTCGTTGTCCCTTGAAAGAGCCGCCAGGCCGGACAGACATGTCCGGCCAAATGGTACTTTGAATGTTCGTTTTCAACAAAACTGTGTCCAAAACCCGGTCATTCGTGTCCGGCGGCGCGGTCTGTGCCGGCCCTGGAACTCGCTGGCCAGGTGGGAGGCAAACGTGAGCGCCGGCTCATCCATACCCGTCGATCCCATGACGCCGCCCCGGCCCCGTGCACCGCATTTCGATCCGGTGAAAAATGCCTGGGTATTGAGCCGCTATCCCGATGTCTGGGCCGCCCTGCGCGAGCCGCACCTCTGGCCGGTCGGTGGAAAACGCCAAATCCAGCCCGAGACCCGCGATGAAGCCGGAAGATTGAAACAGCGTGCCGAAATGCTGGACGCGCTCTCCGCCTCGCGCCTGGAAGAGTGGCGCCCGCGCCTCGAAGCGCTGACCCACAGCGCCCTCGACAGCCTGCCCACGAACCGCCCCGTGGACCTCTTCGCGGAATTCACCCTCCCTTGGGGTCTGGCTCTGGCCATCCTCGTGACCGGCGCCGACCCTGCCGATAGTCCCCGCCTCGCCGATCTCGGCCGCCGCGTATTCGCCGCCACCGGTGCGGAGAGCGCCGATACCGACCTGCGCGCCGATGCCGCCGCCGCCACCGCCGAGCTGGAGCGCATTTTCGCAACCGGACCCATCCCCATGGGCGAGCCGGCTTTCGTGGCCCTCTCCCAAACCCTGCCCCGCTTGCTGGCCAATGCCTGGCTCGCGTTAGTCCGCCACCCCGACGAGTTTGCCCGCCTGCGCGCCCAACCGGAGCTGATGCCGGGGGCGATTGAGGAACTCTTGCGCTACGCCGGAATTGTCCGCCGGGTGTTCCGGCGGGCCACCGCGAACGTCGATCTCGGCGGCGTGCGCATCGCCGAAGGAGAGCTCGTCATGCTGATGTTGGCCTCGGCGAACCGCGACCCGGAACAGTTTCCCGACCCGGACCGCCTCCTCCTGGCGCGCCCCGTCACCAGCCATGTGGCTCTCGGGACCGGCCGAAATTCCTGTGTCGGCGCCATGCTGATCCGCATGGCGGCTTCCGTGGCCACCGGCGCCCTCACCGCCAGGTTCGCCGAAGCAAGCTTCAGCCGTGTGATCGAATGGCGCACGGGGTCCGGATTCTGTTTCCCCGCCTCGGTGTACGTGACCTTGCGGTGAGTTCCGTAACACTCTTGACACAGTTTTTACATTCTCGCAACCCGGTTGCCCGCCGGATAGTCAATTGTGGTAGATGGAGGAAACGATGCAGCGAAAAAAGGTGGTGTTCTTCTTCCCGGCTTTTTCCAGCCAGGAAGCCACGGCGCCGCTCGGTATTCTGGCCGTATCCACGCCCTTGTTGAATGCCGGGTACCAGGTAAAGATCATCGATTCCACCATCACGCCGCATTTCCAGCGGCGCGTGATCGAAGAACTCAAAGACGCCATCTGCCTCGCGGTCTCCCTGGTCACCGGCCCGATGATCCGCGAGACCGTGCAAATCGCCCGCGAAGTCAAGCGCCTCTACCCGAACATGCCGATTGTCCTCGGCGGATGGCATCCCTCGCTGCTCCCCGATCAGACCCTGGCCGCCGACTATATCGATGCCGTCGTCGTGGGACAGGGCGAGGAAGCCCTGCTCGAGATCGTGCGCCGCCTGGAAGCCGGCGAATCGCTGGCGGGAATTCCGGGCGTCGGCTACAAAGAGGATGGCCGCATTCGCTTCAACCCCGCGCGCCCGTTGCGGCCCTTGCGCGAAATGCCGCCGAAGGCCTACCACCTGGCCGATTTCGACGCTTATCAGCGCGTCTGCGGACGGCGCTGGGCCATGTACACGTCGAGCCTCGCCTGCCCCTACAATTGCGGCTACTGTACCAACGACGGTGTGTACGGCCGCAAATGGAATGCGCTCGATCCCGAGCAGGTGGTGGAAGAAACCACCGATCTGGTGAGCCGCTACAACCTGGAACTATTGTGGATTGTCGATGACAATTTCCTGGTGGATCGCGACCGCGCCGTCGGCATCGCCGAAGGCCTGGTGCGGCGCGGCGTCAAATTCGATTGGAGCATTCAGGCGTCCACCAATCTCGTGATCCGTCTCACCGTGGAGGAACTCAAACTGCTCCGCCGGTCTGGCCTCACCCAGGTGTCGCAGGGCGCCGACACCGGCTCCATGAAGATGATGCACCTCATGGGCAAGGATTTTCAAAATCTGGAGGACATCTACGGAGCCGCCGAAAAGCTCACCCAGGCGGGCATCCGCCCCAGCTTCAATCTGATCTTCGGCTATCCCGGCGAAGGCGAAAAAGAACGCCGCGAATCCGTCGCGCTGATGATGAACATCTGCCGCCGTTACCCTGGCGCCGAGTTCTGGACCAACATCTTCACTCCCTACCCGGGCTCGCCCATCATGAAGCGCGCCTTCGAGCTCGGCATCGAAGTCCCGAAAACGCTCGAAGGCTGGGCGGATTTCTTCCCGCGCTACACCGTTCTGCCCTGGCTCAAGGGCCGCGACCACGAACGCCTGCAGAATATGCGCGAGTACATGCGCGTGGCCTTCCACCGCGTGCCCATCGGCAAATACCGCACGCCGGCGCTGAGCCGTCTGCTGTTCGAGATGATCAGCGTCCCGGCGCGCTGGCGCCTGGACCACCACGTCTACGCCTTCCCGGTGGAACTCTGGGCGCGAAAGACCGCCCAAAAGATTTTGACTCCGCCCAAGCCCAAGGTGGACGCCCACCAGCTTGCCGCCGAGCCGGTCACCTGCTAAGGGGAGTCCATGGTAGACGTCCTTCTCACCCATTCGAACCACCTCTTCAACGACCGCAAGCAGGAGCGCAAAATGCAGCCGTACCCGCCGCTGCAAACCCTGCTCGCCGCGGCCTGCCTGCGCCGCGAGGGGTACGAAGTCGCCTTGTTTGACCCGGCGCTCGCATCGCCCCAGGACGGGTTCGAACAGGCGCTGGAGCGTCACCGGCCGCGCCTGGTCGCGGTGTGCGAGGACAATTTCAACTTCCTGACCAAGATGTGTCTGCTGCGCAATCGTGAATTGGCGGGCTGGATGGCGCGCACCGCCCGGCGTGCCGGAGTGCCGGCCATCGTCAACGGCTCCGACGCTTCCGACCGCGCGGAAGAATACCTGGCGGCAGGCTTTTCCTACGTCCTGGAAGGCGAGGTGGAAGACAGTATCGTCGAAATGGCGCGATTGCTGCTCTCAGGTGGTGCCCCGCCGCCGGGACCTGAACTCCGCGGCATCGCCTTCCGCGATCCCGAGTCCGGCGCCATGCGCCGCACGCCGCGCCGCGCGCCCATCCCCGACCTTGATTCCCTTCCCATGCCGGCATGGGATCTCATCGATGCCGCGCCGTACCGGGAAGCGTGGACCGCGGCCCACGGCTATTTTTCCATGAACATGGTCTCCAGCCGCGGCTGTCCGTATCGCTGCAACTGGTGCGCCAAGCCGATCTGGGGCGATAGTTACCACTGCCGCTCCGCGCGTCTCGTAGCCGAAGAGATGCTCGCCATCAAGACCCGCTTTCAACCCGGCCACCTCTGGTTTGCCGACGACATTTTCGCCCTCTCGCAGCAGTGGACCCTGGATTTCGCCGACGCGGTGGAATCGCTGGGCGCGCAGATCCCCTTCAAGATGCAATCGCGCTGCGATCTGATGACGCGCCCCACGGCCGGCGCACTGCGCCGCGCGGGCTGCGCCGAAGTCTGGATGGGCGTGGAGTCCGGCGCGCAGGACGTGCTCGACGCCATGGACAAAGGGACGCGGCTCTGGCAGGTCCACGAGGCCCGCGAAAACCTGCGCCGCCACGGCATCCGCGCGTGCTATTTTCTCCAATTCGGCTACCCCGGCGAGACCTGGGCGGAAATCGAAAAAACCATCGCCCTGGTCCGCGAGACCCGCCCCGACGATATCGGCATCTCGGTTTCCTACCCGCTGCCGGGTACCGCTTTCCACCAGATGGTCTCTAGCACATTAGGGCCCAAGGAGAATTGGGCCGACAGCGACGATCTGGACATGATGTTCCAGGGCGCTTTCACCAGCGGCTTCTATCGTGCCCTCGCCGACGCCCTGCATATCGAGGTGCGCGAGGGCCGCCCCGCCGCCGAAGAGGCCTGGTCCAACGTTCTCGCCCTCAAGAAGACCTGTGCCCGCAAGCTGCCCACGAAGTTGCCCATATGGACCTCCTGCTAACTCACGGGTATTTCCTGCACGAGGATCCGAAAGAGCTTCAGATCATGAAGCCCTATGCGCCGCTCGGGCTGCTCTACCTCTCGTCGTATCTTCGCGGCAAAGGTTTCGATGTGGAGATCTACGATTCCACATTCGGTTCGCGCGACGCGCTCTTCCGCATCCTCGAAACCGAACCGCCCGCCACCCTCGGGATTTACGCCAACCTGATGACCCGCGCTAACGCGCTCGCCATCCTCGCACGCGCCGTGGCCTGCGGTTGGCGCGTCGTCATGGGCGGTCCCGAGCCGGCCAACTATCCGGATCGGTATCTCGCCGCGGGCGCTCACGTAGTCGTTCCCGGAGAAGGCGAACTCGCGCTGGAAGCGATTCTGCGCGGCGGCAACCCCGGTCCCGCGCAGCAACTTGCCGACCTCGACGCGCAACCCTGGCCGGACCGCGAACGCATCGATATCGACGCATACCTGCGCGTCTGGCGCGAACACCACGGCGCCGGATCCGTGTCCGTCATCACCGCGCGCGGCTGCCCTTATCATTGCCGCTGGTGCAGCCATTCCACCTTCGGCAAAACCCACCGGCGCCGCAGCGCGCGCGCCGTGGTGGAAGAGGTGGAATGGATCCTCAACCGCTACCATCCCGAGCAACTCTGGTTCGCCGACGATGTATTCACCATTCACCACGGCTGGCTCGACGAGTATGCCGCCGAGATGCGGCGCCGCGGCTTGCGCGTTCCGTTTGAGTGCATCACGCGCGCCGATCGCCTGAACGCGCGCGTCGCCGCACAGCTTGCCGAATTGGGCTGCGACCGGGTATGGATCGGCTCCGAGAGCGGTTCGCAGCGCCTGCTCGATGCCATGGAACGCGGCGTGACCGTCGCGCAGGTCCGCGCCGCGGTGGGGCAACTCAAACAGAACGGCATACACACCGGCATGTTCTTCATGTGGGGCTACGAAGGCGAGGAACTCTCCGATATCGAGGCCACGTACGAGCACGTGAAGGCCTGCCGGCCGGACGTCTTCTTCACCACCGTCTCCTACCCCATCAAAGGGACGCCTTACTACGACGACGTCGCGCCCAAGCTGGTGCAATTGGGCGAGTGGCAGGCCACCACCGATCGCGACATCAAAATCCGCGGCCGCCGGTCGCGCCGTTTCTATCAACTAGCCGATCAACTGCTGCGCAGCGAAACCCCCGCCGAAGCGGCCCTGGCGCGCCAAAGCATGGCAGACGCCGCTAGCGAGGTGGAAGCATGAGGTTCGATGTGGTGGGGCGGGCGCTTCCGCCTGCCAACCTCTTCGACCGCATGGCCGCAACCTACGACGCGCTTTGGACCACCACGCCAATCGGCCGCGCGCAGCGCAATCTGGTCTGGCGCGAGATGGACGCCCTCTTCCAACCCGGCGAACGCCTTCTCGATATCGGCTGCGGCACCGGCGAGGATGCCGCACATTTCGCCTCGCGCGGCGTCACGGTCTACGCCACGGACGCTTCCCCCGCAATGGTTCAAGTGGCCCAGGCGCGCGGCGGCTTTGCGGCCGAAGTGTGCGGTGCGGAACAACTCGCGCAAATCGACGGGACGTTCGATGGCGCCATCTCCAACTTCGGCGCGCTAAACTGCGTGGAAGACTTGCCGGCGGTGGCGGGCTCGCTGGCCGCCCTGGTGCGCCCGGGCGGCCGCGTCGCGATTTGCCTGATCGGGCGATTCTGCTCCTGGGAAACTTTGCACTACGGTGCGCGCTTCCAGTTTGGCAAAGCAGCGCGCCGCTGGGTGGGGCACGCTTTAGCTTGCCCACCAGATAACATCATGGTCCACTACCCCACCGCCGCCGAGGTCCGCGCCGCCTTCGCATACGATTTCCAATTGCAGCGCTGGACCGGCATCGGGCTCTTCGTTCCGCCCTCGTACGTCAAACTGCCGGCGGCGCTCGTCAGGGTGCTCGCCGCCTGTGACCGTCTCCTCGCGCGCCTGCCGCTCCTGCGCGCGATGGCGGACCACCGACTGTTCATCCTGGTGAGAAAGTAAGATGCTAGCCGCCACGCGCCAGCGCTTCCTCGACGATTACATCAAGATCCGCCACGCCGAAGGCCGCGGCTCGCTGGATTCCGCGTACTATCTCGCGCTGCCTTACCGCGATCTCACCGGACGCCTGCAAGACCAGTGGACCATCCGCGCCAAGAGCTATCGCTACCTGGAGCGCCGCGTCCTGCCGCCCATCGAGAAGCAGTTTGGCCGCCCGCTCCGCATCGCCGACCTGGGCGCGGGGAACTGCTGGCTGTCCTACCGCCTGGCGCTCCGCGGCCACCACCCCATCGCCATCGACATGCTGGGCGATGCGCTGGACGGCCTCGCCGCCGGCCGGCACTATCAGGCGCACACAGCCTTCCCGCGGGTCAACGCGGAGTTCGACGATCTGCCCCTCGCCGGCGGCAGCCTGGACGCGGCCATCTACAACGCCTCCATCCACTACTCCACCGACTACCGCCGCACGCTCGCCGAAATCCGCCGGGTGCTGTGCCCCGGCGGCTGCTTTCTGATTGTCGATTCGCCCGTCTACCAGCGCCGCGAGCACGGTCAAATGATGGTGCGCGAGCGTCACCAGCAGTTCCAGAAGACCTACGGTTTCGCTTCCGATACGCTCCAGAGCATCGAGTACTTCGACACGGAAATGCTCGCCGAACTGGGCCGCGACCTGGGGATTGTGTGGAAGGTCTACCGCCCCTGGTATGGCTGGCAATGGGCGCTGCGGCCTTGGAAGGCGCGCTGGCGCGGCAAGCGTCCGCCCTCCAACTTCTGGATTCTGGCGGGGAGGTTCACCGCATGATCATTCTGTTCCATCCGCGCAGCACCAAGCCGAAGAATCGCCGCCTGCCGCTTTCCGTTCTCCATCTCGGAGCGGTGCTGGAAGGCCGCGAAGATTACGAAATTGTGGATGGCAATGCCGACCCCGATCCGTGGGCGGCCATCGACGCGCTGATCCAACGCCACCGGGTGGAATTGTTCGGCGTCTCCGTCATGCCGGGTCCGCAGTTGCTCCAGGCGATTCCGGTGTGCCGCGCGTTGCGCGAAAAGTACCCGCACATACCCATCGTCTGGGGCGGCTACTTCGCATCGCTGTATACGGAGGCCGCGCTCAATGCCAAATATGTCGATTTCGTAGTCAAGGGCCAGGGCGAAGACACGCTGCTCGAACTGCTCGACGAACTGCGCGGCGCGCGCGATTTTTCCCGGGTCCGGGGCCTCTCCTTTAAGGACCGGTTCGGCCTGCACGTCCACACCGGTACGCGCGCCCTGAAAGCGCCGGACGATTTCCCCTGGCTGCCGTACCACCGCATGGACCCCGCCAAATACATCGCGCGCACGTTCCTGGGCTCGCGCACGGCGGTTCATCAGGCCAGCATCGGCTGTCCCTTCCGCTGCAACTTCTGCGGCGTGGTCCCGGTATACGATCGGGAGAAGATGGAGTCGCCGGGCCGCACCGCCGCCGTTCTCGGCCACCTGCAGGCCGAGTACGGGGTCAACGCGGTGCAATTCTACGACAACAACTTCTTCCTGCGCGAAGACCATGCGCGTGAACTCGCCGGCCGCATCGCTCCGCTCGATTTCCGCTGGTGGTGCGAAGCCCGCGTCGATATCGTGCTGGGATATTCCGACGATACCCTGCGCAAACTCCGCGCCGCCGGCTGCGTGATGATCTTCTTCGGTGTGGAATCGGGCAACGATGAAGCGCTGCGCAACATGAAGAAGCAACTCACCGCCGAACAGACCCTCGAACTGGCGCGCCGCATACGGGAATTCGGCATCGTTCCCGAGTATTCCATGATCTTCGGCAATCCGGACGACCCGGAGCGCGATCTGGCCGCCAACATCGCCTTCGCGCGCCGCATCAAGAAAGTCAATCCCGCGGTGGAAATCGTCGTCCAGACCTACGTCCCCACGCCGCAGCGCAACGGCACGTGGGGCGATGTCGAGGTGGCGTTCCCGGCGACCCCCGACGAGTGGATCACGGATCGCTGGTACGCCTTTCTGATTCGCACCGACCCGCAATTGCCCTGGCTGCCCGAGCACGTGAGACGCCGCATCCACGATTTCGAAACCGTGATGAACTCGCGCTGGCCCACCACGCAGGACATGCGCCTGCCCCCTTGGGGCCGCAGGCTGCTGCAATCGCTGAGCAGTTGGCGCTACGCCACGGGCGCTTACGATTTCCCGGGGGAACTGAGCCTGGCGCAAAAGCTGGTGCGCCTGCGCCAGCCGCGGCTGGAGAGTCTTTAATGGGTGCCACCCGCGTGGGAGCCCGGGAAGGCTACGCGCTTTGGGCCGATACGTGGGACCTGACTCCTTCGCCCATCGTGGCGCTGGAACATCGCGCGCTAGAGCCCTGGATCACCTGCCTGCACCGCCGTTTACACCCCAGCCGCGCCATTGACATCGGGTGCGGCACCGGCCGATGGACGGGGCGGCTCTCCGCCATCGGCCTGGATGCCTCGCCGGCGATGCTCGCCCTGGCGGCGGCGAAGCCCGGATTGCGAGGGAATCTTGCGGTCGCCGATGCCACCGCGCTTCCCATCGCGAGTGGGGCGGCTGACCTCGTACTCTGTGCGCTGACCCTCGGGCACGTGGGCGATCCGTGCGCCGCGATGCGCGAATTCGCCCGCGTCCTGGCGCCGGGCGGCACGCTCCTGCTCACCGACTTTCACCCGGCCACCGCCGCGCACGGCTGGCGGCGCACCTTTCGCCGCGAGGGGCGTGTCTACGAAATCGAAAACCACGCCTACGCGGTCGATCAACTCCGCGACGCCGCCGCGAACCTGGAGCTTGTGGAGTGCGCCGATGCAACCATCGGAGAACCCGAGCGCGCGCTCTTCGACGCCGCCGCCCGGCCCGAACTGTTCGCCGCCGCCTGCCGCACGCCGGCAGTCCTGCTGACGCGCTGGGTACGGAGATGACGATCGCTCCCTCACGGTCGCGCCTCGGCTTGGATGGTAACGGAGCCGCGACCGTGAGGGAGCGGTCTGTGCGCCCCCTCGATCTTTCCGACCATGTCGTCATGCCCGGGCTGATCAACGCCCACGACCATCTGGAATTCAACCTCTTCCCGCGACTCGGCGGCGGGCCTTACCCGAACGCGGGCGAATGGGCGCGCGACATTTACCATCCCGGCCGCAGCCCGATTCGCGAACAGTTGCGCGTGCCCAAGCCGGTACGCCTGTGGTGGGGCGCGCTGAAAAATCTACTGAGCGGCGTCACCACCGTCTGCCATCACAACCCCTACGAGCGTGAAGTCTTTGGCGCGGATTTCCCGATCCGCGTGGTGCGCCGATTTGCGTGGGCACACTCGATCGAGTTCGAACCGGACCTGGCCGCGCGCTTCCGCAAGGCGCCGCCGGGCTACCCCTTCCTGGTCCACTGCGCCGAAGGCAGCGATGCCGCGGCCCGCCGCGAAGTGCACGCCCTGGACAGGCTGGGAGCTCTCGGCCCGCGCACCGCGGTCATCCACGGTGTCGGCATCGCGGGCGCCGGGCTGGATCTGATGCGCCGGCGCCGCGCCTCACTGGTCTGGTGCCCCACATCCAACCTGGCGATGCTCGGCCGCACCGTCTCGCGCGCCGTGCTGCGCTCCGGCATCCCGATGGCGCTGGCCACCGATTCCGCGTTGAGCGCGCCGGGCGATCTTCTCGATGAGCTCGCGGTGGCACGGAACTATCTGCCCCAGGCGCGCCTCTTCGAAATGGTCACCAGCGTGCCGGCGCAAATTCTGCGCCTCGGCGCATCACATACCCGCGGAGACTTCATCGCCGTCCGTTCAGAAGCCCGAACACCGGCGGAGGCGCTGTTCGACGGAACGATCGCGCTGGTGGTGGTGGCGGGCCGCATCCGCCTCATCTCCCCCGATCTGGCGCGCCAACTTCCCGCCGCCGTGCGACGCCGCTTCCAACTGCTGCACATCGAAAACCGACCGCCCGTGCTGGTGGATGCCGACGTCCGCGGGCTGCGTCGCGCCGCGGCGAAGCACCTGGGCCAGGACCTCCGCCTGGCGGGCAAACGGATCTTCCCATGAAAGCGCTGCTGGAGCGTCTTCCCATCCTGGTGCTTCAACCGCACAATCGCTGCAACTGCCGCTGCGTCATGTGCGACATCTGGAAGCTCACCGAGGCGCAAGAGATCACGGCCGCCGAACTGGAACGGCACCTCGCGGATATCCAGCGCCTCGCCGTGGAATGGGTAGTGTTCACGGGCGGAGAACCGTTGATGCACTCGGACCTGTTTCGGCTCTCGGCGATGCTGCGCGCGCACGGCGTACGCACCACCATCCTGAGCACCGGACTGCTACTGGAACGCAATGCCGCGCGGATTGTCGAAGGCACGGATGAAGTCATCGTTTCGCTGGATGGCCCCGCCGG
>JADGNS010000073.1 GCA_017883355.1 Candidatus Solibacter sp. | reverse complement strand
TTCCTTTTCCCTTTTCCCCCCTTACCCGTCCGGGTCCTCTTCCAGTTGTCGGCAGTACCGGTTAGAAAAGAAGTCCGAGCTTCGCTCGGATGGACAAGCCGGAGGCTTATCCCACTAGAGTGTCAGGCCCTTCAGGTACTCGCGGAAGGGGCCGCCCAAGTCGTGGCGGCGCAGGGCGAATTCCACGGTGGCTTTCAGGAAGCCCAGTTTGTCGCCGGCGTCGTAACGCGTGCCTTCGAAACGATAGGCGTAGATTGGGCGGCTGCGCAACAGGTGCCGCAGGGCGTCGGTGAGTTGGATTTCACCGCCGCTGCCCGGGTCGATTGTCTGGAGCGAACCGAAAATCTCCGGGGTCAGAACGTAGCGTCCGATGATCGCCAGGTTGGATGGCGCTTCGTTTTGTTTGGGCTTCTCCACCAGGTCGCGGATGCGGTAGACGCGGTCGTTGTGGCCGTTGTGGGTCACCGGCTCGGCGTCGATGCAGCCGTAGGAGGAGATGTTCTCCGGCGGCACTTCCATGACGGCCAGCACGGGTGCGCAGAAGAAGTTGTAGATGTCCAGCAACTGGCGCAGACAAGGCGTTTCGGCCTCGATGACGTCGTCCGCCAGCACCACCGCGAACGGCTCCTCGCCCACCAGTTCCTTGGCGCGCAGCACCGCATGGCCGAGACCCAGGGCCTCCCTCTGGCGCACATAGGAGACATCGATCATGTCGGAAATGTTGCGCACGATGGCCAGCAAATCCTTTTTCTTGCGCGTTTCCAGCAGGTACTCCAGCTCGAAGCTGACATCGAAGTGGTCCTCGATGGCGGTTTTGCCCCGGCCGGTCACGATGATGATGTTCTGAATGCCGGAATGAATCGCCTCCTCCACCCCGTACTGAATGATGGGTTTGTCGACGATGGGCAGCATCTCTTTGGGCTGCGCCTTAGTGGCGGGTAGAAACCGCGTCCCGAGCCCGGCGGCGGGGAAAACGGCTTTGCGGACTTTAGCCGGCATAAACTACAGTTTGGTGCAGCGGAAGGCGATTGGCAACTGATTACGAATCGGCGGCTGCGGGTGCGGCCCCGAGAGGTGCGGTGCGGCACGCCCCGTGGGGGGATTCTAGTCGCCCGCGGAGGTATCGGGGCGGGGAGTGAAACTCCAGCCGAAGTTGTAGAGCAGGTCCTGCCACTTGTCGCGATGCGTCTTCATGGTGGAAATCCCGAGCATCAGCAGGATCACTACGACGGCGGCGAGTATGGTCTGGGGGACGGTCAGGCTATCCTTGAACAACCACGAAGCGTGGCCGTACACCAGTTCGATGTGCACCCAATACACCAACAGGGAGGTGACGCCGAATTGGCGGATCCAGCTCCAGCCTTCGCCCGCGCCGTAACGCGTCCAGAGGAAGGCGAAGGAAACCATGAGCAATAGCACGCCCACCTTGGTCAGCACCTGCGCCGGGCTGTTGAGCCAGAACTCCGATTTGGCGTAGATGGTGAACGAGGAGTTGGCCAGGTACTGGCACACCAGGATCAGCGCGCCGCCGATGAGCGCGGCCCACTGCATGCAGCGAGCGGTGGCGTCGCGCGGGATGACGCGGATCACAGAGCCGGCGCTGACGCCAAAGGCCAGGTACGCGCCCCAGGGGAAGATGCCGAACGAATTGTAGTCGGGGACGAGGTAGTTGCGGACGATCCACGGCACGCCGCTCCAGTTCATCTGGGAGATCACCGGGGAAAGCAGCGCGATGCCGAGGCCGAGGACGGCGCAGAGGCGGATGCGTTGGGCCGTGTTGAACAGGGCCATCACGGAGAACGCCGCGATCGAAATTCCCATGCAGTTGAGGACATCCACCTTCAAAATGCCCTGCCAGGGCGCGGGGAACCCGGTGAAGACCCAAAGTTGCAGGCGGAAGGCGAAGGCGAGGAAGAAGAGATAGCCGGCGCGGCGCAGCGATTCGAGGACGCGCTGGCGCGGAGCCATGCCCTTGCGCTCGATGCTGTCCATGAGGAAAGCCAGCGTGACGCCGGTGAGGAAGAGGAACAGGGCCGGCGGCATTCCGCCCACGAACTGGGACAACGTATAGGCGCCGGTGGTCTTCAGTTCGGGCCTGAGAAACGAATGGAAGACGTGCCCCTGGAGCATGATGACGGCGCCGATGCCGCGCACCCAATCCAGGTACTCCAAACGATACGAACTGGTGTTGCCCTTCGCCATACCTATTTCAGCTTGCCGAACTTAACCCCCTTGGGAAGTTCCAGCTTCAAGTCCTTATCGGCAATATTCGGGTTAAAGTTCATATGGGAGTACGTGGAAAGCACGTAGTCGCCTCCGCCGGTGTGAAACTTCTGCTGTACGGTCCAGCCTTTGTCGGAAATCCATAGTTCGCATTGTTTGACCCGGGCGAGGATCTCCGGGTCCGTCGGCACCAGCAGGATGCGGGTGGCCTTTTCGCCGTTGATCGAATCCGCCCCTCCCAACGTCACTTTATAGGCGCTTTTGAGCTCGGCGGAGTTACTGCCGAATCCGAGAAGCATGAACTGGTCCACTACGCCGCGGTTTTTGCCCAGGTCCACTTCCTGGGCTTCGTTGGATTGAGGATAAAAGACCTGGGCCTTGCCGCCGCCGATGGTCACACTTTTCCGGTTTGGGTTGGTCAAATCGATGCGGATGCGGGTATCGTGCGGCTTGACACGTTTCACCATGATGGTGCCGGATTCCGCATCGTCCACATTCACCACGTCGGTGTGCGACATCTTCCGGATGTCGGCGGTGAGCCCCTTGAAGCCTGCCGAGGCCTGATCCAGACGCACCATTACTGCGTCCAGCGGAGTGTCGGCAGCCGGCGCGCCAAAAACCGCGGCCGCCAGGGCGAGCTGGGCACCGCTCAGCACGAACAAAGTACGAAACCAGGTCATGGACAAGCCAACTCCTCTAAAACGAAGACGCCGCGCGAACGGCGACGGTGTACGCTCACTGGCGCGCAAACGCCATATACCCTTGCAGTTCGCCTTCCGAATCGAGAATCGGCTCGACCCGGGTGACGGACAGGCTACGGTTGCTCATACGAGACCGCAAGGCCGCGGTCAGCTTGGCGACGCGCTGGTTCTCGGCGGTGCCGGCGAGCAACTGCGCATCTACAAAGAACACGGTGCTGCCGTTTTCCGTCGGCAGCAAGGCAATGCTGCTGGCGTGCGGAATGCGGGGCTGATCGCGGAACCAGTCGCGCGGGGTGAGAAAAATGAACGCGAGGATGAGGGCGACGATGACATCGTACTGCCAACTCGCACGCGGGAAGTCCCAGAGGATGAATCGCTTCAGCATCTTCTACCTCAATATTGTAACCCAAACCGATATCAGTCACACGCGATCAAAAAAAAGTCTGGCGAGTGCAACTGACTTTGTTACTATCACTTAGCAAATTTTGGCGAAGATTGGCGAGGGGTTGGGGCGAGGGGCAGCGCGCTAAACTGAGGCCGGTAGGAGAGTTCCCCATCTGAACCCGCACCGGTCCCGGTGCGGGTTTTGCATTTTTCCGGAGGTAGGATGATTTCCCGTTCGTTTCTCGCGGCCGTGTGTGTGGCTACGTCGTCGTTCGCCGCCCCGCCGCTCACCACAATTCAGGACGTGCTGTACAAGGCTGACGGCACGCGTTTCAATGGCACAGTAACTATCAGTTGGACCAGTTTTGAAGCGATCGACCGTTCGGCGATCGCGCAGCAGATCACAACCGTTTCCGTAGTGAACGGCAACCTGCAAGTGCAACTTGTGCCTTCCACAACCGCAACACCGGCCGCTCTGTACGCGGTGGTCTACAACAGCGACGGCCGGGTCCAGTTCCAGGAGACTTGGGCCGTGCCTTCCAGCACGCAGACGCTGCGCGTGCGCGACGTGAGGGTGGCGACGACCGGGGGCTCGGCGGGAGCCGATACGGTCACCACCACGGTGCAGGAGTCCGACATCGTGGGCTTGATCAGCGACCTGGGAGCGCGCCCGCTCAAGGGGCCCGCATACGCGGCCGGACGAGTGACGTACGTGAATCCCACCGGCGCCATCGAGACGGTGACCGGGGCCCCCACCGATTGCGTCCGCGTGGACGGCACGTCGGGGCCGTGCGGCGGCACCGCGCCGGGCTTCGTCGATAACGACGCGCCGGCGGGGTTGGTGGATGGCGCCAATACGGTGTTCGCGCTGTCCGGCGTGCCGAATCCCGCGGCCAGCCTGACGGTTTATCGCAACGGCATGCTGCAGAAGTTGGCGCAGGACTTCACCCTGTCCGGGAACCAGATTCAGTTTGTCGCGGCGGCAGCGCCGCAGCCCGGGGACACGCTGGTGGCCAGCTACCGGCTGACCGGGAGCACGGACGACACGCCGCAGCTCTTTCCCAGTCCGCAGGTGCTGTGCAGCGGGCTCGGCGCGGCTACCAATTCGAGCACGCTGGCCAGCGTGGGGACGTGCAGCATCCCGGCCAATCTGCTGGCGGCGGGAGACCGTGTGGAGATCCGCTTCGACCTGGACCATGCGGGCGGCGCGGGGGGCTTCACTTTCGAAGTGCACTGGGGCGCAACCACGGTGGTATCGCGCAACGCTTCGGCGGTGGACGCTCAGGCTGCGGGCCGGGCGGACGCCGCGTTGACGGCGGCGGGCGCGCAGTTGAGCCACCAGTCGTGGGGCACGTCGCTCGGGTTTGCTGCCGGGGTGGGCAAGTCGACCGACGACTATACGGCCGGCATCACGGTGGATTTCCAGGCGAAGACGGTGCAGAGCGGCGAGACGGTGACGCTTAAGAATTTCACGGTGGTGCGTTTCCCGTAGGCAGAAAGGGGAAGACAATCTCTCGCCAAGGCGCAAGGCACGCCAAGAAAACAAATGAGTTCTTCTTTGCGAGCTTCGCGCGTTGGCGAGAAACGCCTTTTTCTTCGGGGGCGCCTTGGCGCGGGCCTGTCCCTTACTTGGTCAGCCCCTGTACGTAGATGGCGCTGTAGCCACCCACTTTGGCCGCGGTACCGTTGACGGTGACGATATGTCCCATGTGTTCGGCAGCCGAAGCCTTGGCGTCCACGCCGCCATCGCGCCTGGGATCGTGCTCTTCCGGCATCAGCATGTAAAGCGCGCCGGACTTAGTGAGCAAGCCGATGGGCTGGCCGTTATTGACGCATTTCTGCCCGCAGGCGCGATGTTTTTCGCCGTGCTTGCCGAGTTGGATGTAGCACGAGAAATCCACGATTTCGCCCACCTGCGTGACCGCGCTTCCGGGCTGCGGCTTGCTGTCTACGCCGGCGGCAACCGAAGTGGTGGTCCATGGCTGATCGGGTTTGGCCCCGATAGTGGCCATGGGCTTATCCCACGTGCCGTTTTCCACCGTCATCTCCGGATGCAGAATCCCGCCCATGGCGGGCGCTTTCTTGGGTGCTTCCTTCTTCTCCTGCGCCAGCATGGCCACTGCGGCCACGGCCGCGACGGCTACTACAAGAATTCTTCGTTTCATTTTCGTCCCTCTGTTTTGCAAGCGTATCACACACTTGCCCGAACCAAGAAGAGCATTGGGCCGCCGATAAACGCCGATGGACGCAGATAAGAAAAAAATTGCTTATCGGCGTTCATCGGCGGCTAATACGTTCTCTACCGGTGGAACGCGTCCCCCGGCCGCCAATCGGGCAGCTTGTCCTGATTGGCGATGTCCTTGCCGAGCAGAAGGCCGTACTCCGCCGCCTGTGCTAACGCCGTGAAGTCCCAATCGCTCTGGAACTCGTCGGAGGGCTGGTGGTAATGCTTGCTGTTGTACTCCTGGTAGGCCTGCTCCCCGAAACCGGCCGGTTTGCCGAGGAATTCCGTGGCGTGGCCGATGCTGAAAGCCGGAATGCCCGCGTGCGCCAGCGGAAAATGGTCGGAGCGGAAGTAGTGCCCGGCTTCGGGCTGCGCGTCCTGCGCGATCCCGAGGTCGAGCCGTTTGGCAATCTGTTGCGCCAACGGATAGAGGTTGGTGCGCTCGGCCCCGGTGATCACCACGTTGGCCGCGCGCCCCCAGGGATAGAGAGCGTCGAAGTTCAGATCCACCGCGGTCTTCGCCGGCGGAACCAGCGGATGCGCGGCGTAGTATTCCGAGCCTCTGAGGCCCCCTTCCTCGGCGGTCACCGAAAGGAACAGCACGCTGCGCTTGGGCTTCTGCGGCAGGCTGCCCCACATGCGCGCCAACTCCAGGAGAATGCCGCAGCCGGTGGCGTTATCGATGGCGCCGTTATAGATGGCATCGCCCGCCACCGGCGTGCCGATCCCCAGATGATCCCAGTGCGCACTATAAATGATGTACTCGTCCTTCAGCTTCGGGTCGCTGCCCGGAATCATGGCGGCCACGTTGCGCGTCTCTAGCGGCCGGATCTTGGCCGGGAGGTGGCCGCGCACCTGGATGCCGAGCTCGATCGGTTTGAAGTCCGCGCGCTCGCTCGCCTGCAGCAGGTCGTCGAGATTCCTGCCCGCCAGCGCCAGAAACTTCTCGCCGGCTTCGCGGGTGATCCAGCCCTGCAACGAGAGCGCCTTCGCGCCGGCCTCCAATTTCACGAACGGGGCTTCGCGGCCCCAGGAGTTGCGCACCACTTCCCACCCGTAGCTGGCCGTCGGCGTGGTGTGGATGATGATGCACGCCCTGGCGCCGCGGCGCAGCGCCTCCTCGTATTTGTAGACCCAGCGGCCGTAGTACGTGAGCGCCCGCCCATCGAAGAATTTCGGATCGGAGGACGGCGGTTCGTTGGTGAACATGACGAGCACCTTGCCGGTCACGTCGAGGCCTTTGTAATCGTCCCACTTGAACTCGGGCGCCGTGATCCCGTGCCCCACGAATACGGCTTCGCCTTCGAAGCGGGTGTCCGGGCGCTGGGTCTGGCTGACGCCCACGAATTCGTCGCCCCAGCGGAAGTCGAGCGACTTGCCCCATACCGCGGCGCTCAACGTGGCGCCCTCCTGGGTCTCGATGCCCACCAGCGGGACCCTTTGATAATACGTGCCGTTCTCGCCCGCCGGTTTGGCGCCGGCCAGCGCGAGCTGAGTGGCGATATACTCGGCCGCGATCTCGCCGCCGCGCGTTCCCGTGCCCCGGCCCTCCAACAAATCGCTGGCCAGAAATCGTGTGTGCTCCCGAATGCGCTCCGCGGAGATGGCGGTATCCTGCGCCAGACCCGGCATCGCCGCAATCACCAGTAACCCGATAGTCTTAAGCATGATTGATTTGGTATCCTAAAAGTCAACCGTATCACAGACGAAACCGGTAAACTCTCTCCCATGCCTGACCGGATCCTCAGCCATTTGCGCGCCCTGGAAGCCGAGAGCATTCACATCCTCCGCGAGGTGGCTGCCGAATTCGAGCGGCCGGTAATGCTGTACTCCATCGGCAAGGACTCCTCGGTGATGGTGCGCCTGGCGCAGAAGGCGTTTCACCCCGGCCCTATTCCGTTCCCCCTGCTGCACGTCGATACCACTTACAAATTCCAGGAGATGACCGAGTTCCGCGACCGATTCTGCGCGGAAATCGGCGTCAAGCTGATCGTCCACACCAATCGCCAGGCCATCGATGAGGGGGCCAGCCCGTTCCGCCTCGGCACCCAGAAGTGCTGCGGTCTGCTCAAAACGCGCGCCCTGCTGGATGCGCTTAGCGCGGGCAACTTCGACGCGGCATTCGGCGGGGCGCGGCGCGATGAAGAGAAATCGCGCGCCAAGGAGCGGGTCTACAGCTTCCGCGACGCCTTCGGACAGTGGGACCCCAAGAATCAGCGCCCCGAATTGTGGAGCCTTTATAACAGCCGCCTCGATAAGGGCGAGAGCATCCGCGTCTTTCCGCTGTCCAACTGGACCGAACTCGACGTCTGGCACTACATCCACCAGGAGAGCATCCCCATCGTGCCGCTCTACTTCGCCAAACTGCGCCCCATGGTGGTGCGCGGAGGCGCCGTCATCCCGATGGAGCACAACATGCCGCTCTTGCCCGGCGAAGCGCCGCAAATGGTGATGTGCCGCATGCGCTCGCTGGGCTGCACCTATTGCACCGGCGCCATCCGAAGCGAGGCCGACACGCTGCCCAAGATCATCGAAGAGATGATACAGTTCCGCCGCAGCGAACGGGAAAACCGGGTGATCGATCACGACCAGGAAGGCTCCATGGAAATCAAGAAGCGCGAGGGCTATTTCTAATGCCGGTGGAGCGCTTGAGCCCGGATTTGAACCCGGATGCCGCGGAATGGCTGGAGGCCACGGCGCAGACCGAACTCCTCCGCTTCACCACGGCGGGCAGCGTGGACGATGGCAAGAGCACGCTCATCGGCCGGCTGCTCTACGATTCCAAGGGCGTCTACGAAGACCAGTTGGCCAGCGTGCGCAAGGCGACGCGCAATCTCTCCACCAACGGCCTGGACCTCTCGCTGCTCACCGACGGCCTGCGCGCCGAGCGCGAGCAGGGCATCACCATCGACGTGGCGTACCGATACTTCTCCACACCGCGCCGCAAGTTCATCATCGCCGACACGCCGGGGCACGAGCAGTATACGCGGAACATGGCGACCGGCGCCTCCACCGCCAACCTCGCCGTCATCCTGATCGATGCGAGGTACGGCGTGCTGCCGCAATCGCGCCGCCACGCATTTCTTGCCACTCTGCTCGGGATTCCTCACCTGGTAGTGGCCATCAACAAGATGGACCTGATGGAATTCCGCGAGGACGTTTTCGCTCGCATACGCGACGAGTTCGGCCGGTTCGTCGCCCAAATCGAGGCCCGCGACATCACCTACATCCCGATCAGCGCGCTGGATGGCGATAACGTGGTCAACCGCAGCCCGCGGACGCCGTGGTACGAAGGGCCGGCGCTGTTGGAGCACCTGGAGACGGTCCCGATCGCCCGCGACCTCAACCTTACCGATCTGCGGTTCCCGGTACAGTACGTCATCCGTCCCAATCTGGACTTCCGAGGCTTCGCCGGGACGCTGGCCTCGGGCGTGATCCACAAGGGCGATGCCATCACGGTGCTGCCCTCGGGCCGCACCAGCCGGGTCAAGTCCATCGTGACCTGGGAGGGCGAAATAGAAGAGGCGTTTGCCCCCATGTCGGTTGCGGTGTGCCTGGAAGACGAGATCGATATCAGCCGCGGCGACATGCTGGCGCTACCTGACAACCTGCCGCACGCCGCCCGGCGCTTCGACGCCACCGTGGTGTGGATGAACCAGAAGCCGCTCGAGCCCAACCGCTCTTACCTGATCAAACAGACCACCCAGGTCACCCAGGCCCGCGTGCGCGAAATCCGCTACCGCATCGACGTCAACACGCTGGAGCACCAGGCGGCGCGCCGGCTGGAACTGAACGCGATCGGCGTGGTCAGCGTGGAAGCCCAGCGTCCCCTGCTGTTCGACGCCTACCGCAAGAACCGCTTCACCGGCAGTTTCATCCTGATCGACCCGATCACCAACGAGACCATGGGCGCGGGCATGATCCTGCAGGCGGCGACTCCGCAAGGCGCGGCTGGACCGGTGACCGATGGCGAGCGCCGGCTGGCGCGCGGGCACGCTCCGCTGGCCATCTGCCTGCCGCCGGGCCAGGTGGAACTCGCCTGGCTTCTGGAGCGGCGGCTGTTCGACCACGGCTACACGGTCCATGTGATCCGCCAGCCGGAAAGCCTCCGTCAGGCGGTGCGCACCGCTCTCGGGGCGGGGTTGATCGCGATTGTAGCCCCGGCCGGCCCGGCGGATTGGGAGCTGTTGCGGCAAGCCGTGCCGGCCGATCAACTGGTTCGCGCCGAGAACGTGCAGCAGGGGATGGAGGCGGTGGCCCGCCTGAGCCGGCCGGAAGCCCCGCTCACCGGCGGCGAAGGGATTTAGAGCCAACCAGTCGGCCCGAGGGTGAGATTCCGTACTCAAACAGCCGACGGGAATTTCGGCTCGCGCGTCCTGGCATTGTAGGAATATACCTCGGCCCCCCTCGGAGTTTCGATCTCCCTAGTGAAAGCACATACATGCCCCTCTACCAGGAAATCGTTAACCTCCTTTTTTCAATCAGATAGTGAGTTTTTCCCGCCCACTGTCGGTTCTAGTACTTTCAGTAGGATTCGCAACCCAATTTCCTTGCTTTGGGACTTGATTCCCGCGATGGCTGTGATAATATTTCATTACGCCCTAGCCCAAGTTCGTCACGGGACCATCAATTTCAGCGATTTTGAGGCTGCGGAGAAGCGTAACTTTCCTGTTTGCAGCGGCGGTTTCTGAAAATCGCGATGTAGTGTAGACTTGCCCTCTTGTTCCGGGAACCGTCCCATGACACGATCAGGCCAGAATGTTTTTGCGCCCGAATCATCGGAGCAAGGACGGCAAGGAGCACACCTACTGGTCGCTGGTGGAATCGGTGCGCACCCCCAATGGACCGCGTCAAAGAACCCTGTGTCATCTTGGGGAACTGAACGGCTCCGACCAGGCGCGCTGGCTGAGAACGGTTGAGGTCTTTAATGAACAGGGTGAAGCGCAGCAACTGAAACTATTCCCGTCACACATCGAACCGCCAGCGGGAGATGGGCAAGTGGCGCGCGTGCTGGTCAATCGGGTTCGTCTGGAGCGGACGCGCCAGTTCGGTGCCTGCTATCTGGGGCTGGAACTGTGGAGGCGCCTGGAACTGGATCGCTTCTTCGAGCA
>JADGNS010000874.1 GCA_017883355.1 Candidatus Solibacter sp. | reverse complement strand
AACCTGGGTCGCCACGTCGCCCTCAAGTTCCTGCCTCCCGAGACGGAAAAAGACCCTCTCGCGCTCGACCGTTTTCAGCGCGAAGCTCGCGCCGCCTCCGCTCTGAACCACCCGAATATCTGCACGATCTACGAGGTTGGCGAGGACCATGGACGGCACTTCATCGCCATGGAGTTGTTGGAAGGCGAGACCCTCAAGAGCCGGATCCATGGTCAGCCCGTGGAACTTGAGCAAATGCTTGATCTCGGTACCCAGATCGCAGATGCTCTGGACGCGGCCCACGCCAAAGGAATCATCCACCGCGACATCAAACCCGCTAACATTTTCGTGACCAGTCGCAACCAGGCCAAGATTCTCGATTTCGGCTTGGCCAAGCGTACCGCCAAGCCTTCCCTCCTCTCCGCCGCCACCATCGGTTCCGCCGCGACCGTGGACGAGCCGTTCCTGACCAGCCCCGGATCGACCGTCGGTACGGTAGCGTACATGTCTCCGGAGCAGGCGCGCGGCAAGGATCTCGACGCCCGCACCGACCTATTCTCTTTCGGCGCCGTGCTCTATGAGATGGCCACCGGTGCGGTGCCTTTCCGCGGAGACACTTCCGCCGTAATTTTTGACGCAATTCTGAATCGGCCTCCGGCGCCACCGCTTCGCCTGAACCCCGACTTGCCTCCGCAGTTTGAGGGGATCCTGAACAAGCTGCTCGAAAAAGACCGCGACCTGCGCTACCAGAGTGCCGCCGAGGTGCGCTCTGACTTGAAGCGCCTCAAACGCGACTCCGAATCGGGCACGATTTCTGTGGTGTCTTCTTCCAGCTCTTCCCTTCGCAAACCCGCGGCGCTGGATCGAAGGGGCAAGCTGCCCCTGTGGCTGATCCCGGCTCTGATCGTCGCGGTGGTTGCCGCCGGCATTGCCTTCGTGTTTCTGAAACGCGGCCACGCCCTCACCGAGAAAGATTCGATCCTGATTGCCGATTTCGTAAACACCACCGCCGACCCCGTCTTCGATGGCACTCTCAAGAAAGCGCTGGCCGTCGATCTGGGGCAATCCCCGTATCTGAACGTCTTCCCCGAACAGAAGATCCGGCAGACATTGCAGTTCATGGGCCGCAGCCCCGGCGACCGCATCACCACCGACGTCGGCCGCGAAATCTGCCAGCGCGATGGCATCAAGGCCATGCTGAACGGCAGCATTGATGGCGTCGGGGGCCAGTATGTCATCACTCTGGAAGCAACCAATGTTGCTTCCGGCGATTCGCTCGGACGCCAGCAGGCTCAGGCCGAGCGGAAAGAAGATGTGCTGAATGCGCTGCATGGCGCTGCCAGCAAACTGCGCGCTCAACTGGGCGAGTCGTTGTCCATGGTGCAGAAGTACGACATGTCTCTCTCCCAGGCCACCACTTCATCGCTCGACGCGCTGAAGGCGCTGAGCCTGGGCGACACCAAGCACAACCTGGGCGACGAACTGGGTGCAATTCCCAACTACCAGCATGCTATCGAGATCGATCCCAATTTCGCGATGGCCTACGCCCGTCTCGGCGCGGTCTACAACAATCTTGGGCAGACCCAGTTGTCGGAGCAAAACCGTCAAAAAGCTTTCGAGCTTCGCGATCGCGCCAGCGAGCGCGAGAAGCTCTACATCATGTCCCACTATTACGGCGACAGCGGCCAACTTGACAAAGGCATTACGGCGCTCGAACTCTATCGCCAGACCTACCCGCGAGATTCCATCCCCTTCAACAATCTGGCAGCGCTCTACAACCAGCTCGGGCAATTTGACAATGCGTTGGAGAATGCCAAGCGCGCCGTGGAGCTCGACCCAGACATGGTAAGCGGTTATGGGAATGTCGCCGCGGCTTACTCCGGACTGAACCGGGTCGAGGAGGCGCGCTCCACTTTTAACACCGCACTCCAGCGCAAGGGATCCACTACCAGCTACCATGTGGGGCTGGCTATGTTGGACTGGGCCGAAGGCAAGGATGAAGACCTAGAGAAGGATCTGCAGCGCGCGTCCGCGACTCCTGACGGGGAATTGAATGTTCTCGGATTCCGCGCCGGCCTCGCCAGCACTCGTGGGCAAGTACGCCAGGCGCGGGAGTTCACGCGCCAGAACGAAGAGGCGTTGGATCGTCTGCACCTGCAGGGTCGAGCCGATATGGAGGCGAACCTTGCCAGCACCGAAGCATTGGTGGGCAATCGCGCCGAAGCGACCAACCGCGCCAACGAAGCCCTCCGATTATCCCGAACTCCTTCCGTGATGGGGAATGTTGCCACCACGTTTGCCGTCTTGCGCCAGGACCAGAAAGCCATTCCGTTGGCCGACGAAATCCAGCGCACCCGCCCGAACGATACCATCGCCATCAACGTGACCGTCCCCATGATTCGCGCGATCACCGCCCTGCGGCCCGCAAATCCCGCCAAGGCCGACCCGGCAAAGGCCATTGACTTCCTTAACACCGCTGCCCTCTACGCTCGCGCCAACCCCGGCGTTTTTTACGCCCGAGGCATTGCCTACGAGCAGGCTGGACGTTACGCTGAAGCGCAGCAGGATCTTCAGAAGGTCCTGGACATGAAATCCCACAACGGCCCCGACATCGTGTTCGTCGTCGCTCAACTGGAGTTGGGCCGGCTGTTTCAGAAGCAGGGCGACACGCCCAAGGCGCGCATCGCCTATCAGAACTTTTTCGCCGCCTGGAAGGACGCCGACCCCGACGTCCCGCTCCTCCACGAAGCCAAAGCGGAATACGCAAAATTGCAGTAGAGACGCGGCACTCTCACTCCGGTGGAGGGACGGGCGCCCTCGCCCGTCCAGCCGGGCGGGGATGCCCGGCGCTCCACCGGCGGGATAGCCAGCAATCAAGCGGTCGGCATTAGAAGTGGAATCCGATCTGAGCCGTCAGCGCGCGCGGCGTCACATAGTGCGTCCCGCTGTCGTAAGCTCCTGTCCGATAAGAACTTAGAAATGCGTCACTCCCCACGTGCCAAGGTCTCGAAGGGACGGAACCCGGGCTTGGTATACTCTCGCACTCATGAAACCCCTTGCCCTCGGCTTGCTTGGCTTCGGCAACGTCAATCGGACGCTGGTCGAACTTTTGCAACGGAAAGACACCGAACTGCGCGACCGCTACGGCATCGCGTGGCGCATCACGGGCGTCGGGTCGCGGCGCATCGGTTGGCGGGTGAACGCGGCCGGCTTTGATGTGGACGAACTCCTGCGCGCGCGGAGTTTCCATGCCTTCGCGGGAATGCGCGGACAAGCGTGTCAACGCTACAGCGACTGGCTGGACGCAGCCAAGCCTGACGTCGTGTTCGAAGCTACTTCCCTCAAC
>JADGNS010000072.1 GCA_017883355.1 Candidatus Solibacter sp. | reverse complement strand
AAACGCGGCTACGACTGGCGCGAAGGCAACACCAACTGGACCATCGACTATCCGCGGAGCGACCGCCACCTGTCCGCCGCCGTGCGCCGCCTCACCCGCATTCACGCGCGCAGCGTCGAGCAGCCCATCAATCTCCTGGAAGACGATGACGTTTTCAATTACCCGTGGCTCTACGCCGTCGAAGTCGGCCACTGGGAACTGACGGACGAGCAAATCGTCAAATTCCGCGAATTCCTGATGCGCGGCGGATTCTTCATGTGCGACGATTTCCACGCCGCCAACGAGTGGGAAGTTTTCATCTACACCATGCAGAAGGTCTTCCCGGATCGCAAGATTGTCGATATTCCCGATAAGGACGCCATCTTCCACACGGTGTTCGATCTGGATGAGCGCTACCAGGTTCCGGGCGCGCAGTATCTCACCAGCGGCAGGATCTACGAGAAGAACGAGCGCGAGGGCAGTCCCGCGCACTGGCGCGGCATCTACGACGACAACGGCCGCCTGATGGTGGCCATCTGCCACAACATGGATCTGGGCGATTCCTGGGAGAACGCCGACGACCCGCGCTACCCCGAAAAATTCTCCGCCCTCGGCATCCGCATCGGCATCGATTACATTATCTACGCGATGACGCACTGAAGGACGCTGGGAACATTATTCGGGCTGCCGGCGTCCCTATGATATGCGAAGACAAGCGGCAAAATCGGCTCTTTTGATCATGGTTCTCGGTCTCGCGGCTTCGGCCGCCGACATCACAGGCAACTGGAAGGGCGAACTGGAGACTCCCCAAGGCAAGGTCACGGTCTCCTATACGTTGAAACAGGTGGGCGAAACTCTGACCGGCACCTGGCAAGCGGCGCAGAGCCCGACCGTAGAGATCAGCGAAGGCCAGATCAAGGGCGAAAAGCTCTCTTTTTTGGTAAAAATTGGCGCAAACGGCGGCATGACATTCGCCCACGAGGGGAAGGTCAAAGGCGACGAGCTTGAGCTTACGATGAAGCCCAGCGGCGAGTTTCCGGGGGCCACCGTAATCGCGACCAGGGTGAAGTAAGAGGGCGGGAGCTATCCCGCCAGAATCTTGTCCGCCGCGGCGCGGCCCATGCGGATGCAGTCTGGGATGCCGATTCCCTGGTAGGCGTTGCCCGCCACGTAGAGGCCGGAGATCTGCGCCAGGCGCGCTTCCAGTTCCGCCTGGCGAGCGGGATGACCCACCGTGTATTGCGCCATGGAGCGCGGCCAGCGGGCAATGCGCGTGAAGCGGGGGGCCGCGGTCACGCCGGCGATCTCGCGCAGTTCGCCGGTCACCGCCGCGATCACGGCTTCATCGCTTTCGCCCAGCACGCCCGCGTCTTCCATGCCGCCGAGGAAGCAGCGCGCCACGATCTTACCTTCGGGCACGCGATAGGAAAACTTGGTGCCGACCCAGGTGCAGGCCACCAGGCGGCGCCGCTCTTTCTTGGGTACCAGGAAGCCGAAGCCCGAGGGAAGGCTGGCGAAATCCGCCGCGTCGAAGCCCACCGCGACGGTCATCGACGAACTGTAGGCCACCTTGCCCAGCAGCTCCGCAAGACGCGCGTCCACGGGCGTGAGCAATTGTGCGCCGCTATGCGCTTCGCAAGCGACCACCAGGCGATCGGCCTCCAGCCACTCGCCATTCAGGCGCACGCGGAATCCGCTGGTAGTGCGCTCCACAGTTTCGGCGCGCCCGTTGCGCACCTGGACCTGGCCGCGGATTCCCGCCTCGACGGCCTCCACCAGTTGTCCCAGGCCGCCTTTCAGCGTGCGGAATAGCGGGGCCGGCGTCTGCGATTTGGGAGCGTGCGCGCGCGCCGCCAGCACGCCGCGCGTGAGACTGCCGTACCTGGTGGCCAACTCGACGAAGCGCGGCAGCACGGCGGTGACGCTGAGTTCGCGGGGATCGCCGCCATAGATTCCGCTGAGCAGCGGCTCGGCCAGGTAGTCCACCGCCTCCTGCCCGTAATGCTCGCGCACGAAATCGGCCACCGATTCGTCGCCCGGCTTCATTTTGGGCGCGCGCAGGAGTTCCATCCCCATGCGGATTTTGGTGCCGAGGGAAAGCAGGGGGGTGGTCAACAGGGGCAGGATCTTAGTGGGCACCATCATCATCAGGCCGTCGGGCAGGGGCACCAGCTTGCCGCCCTTGCGGACGTAGGTGATGCGCAGGTGGTCGTTGGAGCCGATGACGTCGCCGCGCAGGCCGAGTTCGCCGATGAGGTCCATGGCGGCGGGCTTCACGGAAAGGAAGCTGTCCGGGCCGGCCTCGATGGTGCAGCCCTCGATTTTTTCGGTCTGGATCACGCCTCCCAGGCGCGGGCGCGATTCGATGATGGTGGCGGTGGTGCCGCCTTTGGCGAGGTAGTAGGCGGTGGCGAGTCCAGAGATGCCCCCTCCGATGATGATGACGCGCGGGGTCATGAACGCTCCCTCACGGTCGCGGCTCGGATTGGTATCGCAATAGCCCCGATCAGAGCCGCGACCGTGAGGGAGCGTTCTCTTACCCGCATTGCTTCACCACCTCGGCCAGCGCCGCCGTAAATGTCGGCGAGCCGTTCAAGCTCTCGGGGCGCGTCAGGGCGATGCCGCGTTCGATCGCGTAGCTTCGAAACAGCACGTCGATGTCGTACAGGATTTCCACGTGATCGCAGACGAACCCGATGGGTGCGACCACTACTTCGCGCACGGCTTGCGCGGCGCAGCGGTCGAGGCAGGATTCCACGGTGGGTCCCAACCACGTGCCGCCGCTCATCCCCTGACTCTGGTAAGCGAATTCCCAATCGGTGAGGCCGAGGCGCGCCGCTACCGCCGATGCCGTGGCACGGGCTTCGCGATCGTACTGCTCATTGGGCGCGGGCAGACTGTGCGCGGTGAAGAGCACCTTGCCGCGCAGACCCTTTAGGCGCTCGCCGAAGGCCTCGATCAGCAGGGGTTCGTCATGGAAGCTCGTGGCCCACGCCAGGTCCACGCCACCGGCCGCCGCGGCCGCGCGCTTCATGTAGAGCCCGACGCTCATTTCGGAGAACTGCGGCGCCAGACACACGCACGCCAATCGATTCACGCCCGCGGCTCGCACCTGTTCCATGGTTTCTTGGACGAATGGATGCCAGTTGCGCATCCCAAAAAACACCGGAATGCCCAGAACGCGCTCCAGCGCCTCGGCCTGCACGCGGGTCCAATGGGTTAACGGGGAGTTCCCGCCGATGGCTGCATAACGGCTGGTGACCTCTTGGAGCACGCGGGCGGAAACCGGCTGGCCTCCGCGCACGAACGAAAGGTATTGCGGCACGTCCTCTATGCGTTCCGGCGCTCCGTGGGCGAGCAGCAGGACGCCGGTGTTCACGGCCGGAATTCCCGAACCATTTCGACTACGGCCTTGACATTGGCTACCGGGGTTTCCGGCAGAATCCCGTGGCCGAGATTGAAGATGTGTCCGGGGCGCGTGCCCGTGCGCTTGAGCAGTTCGTGCACCTTGGCGCGCAACTCGGGCAGCGGCGCGAAGAGCGCGACCGGGTCCAGGTTGCCCTGAATCGCGGAACGGTAGCTGATGTCCATCCACGCCTGATCGATGTTGATCCGCCAATCCACGCCCATCACGTCGCCGCCGGCGGCGTGGAGCTCGCGGAAGAAGCCGCTGGCGCCGGTGCCGAAGTGAATCACCGGGATGCCGGTGGAGCGTATGCGCTCGATCAGGGCGCGCGAATAGGGCGCGGCATAGCGCACGTAATCGTCGGAACCCAACGCCCCCACCCAGCTATCGAACACCTGGATGGCGCGCGCGCCGGAAGTGACCTGGGAATGGGCGAACGGCGCCAGCACATCGACGATCTTGCCCATGAGACGGCGCCACAGGGTTTCGTCGCTGTACATGAGTTTCTTGGTGCGCACGAAGTTGCGCGACGCGCCGCCTTCGATCATGTAGCTCGCCATGGTGAACGGCGCGCCCACGAAGCCGATCACGGGGACCTTGCCGGCCAGGGCGCGGACCACCTGCTGGATGGCTTCGCCGACGTAACCGAGCTCATCGGTGTTGGTAGTGGAAAGCGAATCCACGTCGTCAGAGGTGCGCACGGGGTTGGAGATCACCGGGCCTTCGCCCTTTTCGTATTTCAGCTTCAGGCCCATGGGTTCGACGGGGAGCAGCAGATCGGCAAAAATGATGGCCGCATCCACGTCCAGCGCCTCGATGGGTTGCAGGGTCACCGTGGCGGCCAGGTCGGGGCGCTTACAGATTTCCAGAATGCCGTGCTTGTCGCGAATCTGGCGGTACTGTTTCATGTACCGGCCGGCCTGCCGCATGAACCACACGGGTCGCACATCCGTGGGCCTACGCCGGCAGGCATCTAGGAAACGGCTTGTCATTGGAGCCACGCGCATGGCTTTTCCATCCTGTCTTCGCAAAAGAACACTCGAAAATCCTTTGGCCGATGCTTCACCGCCCACTGGCGGCCGTTAATAAAATACGGCTTCGCCCACACCTCGCTATCGACCGTGCGCGGCGCCAGCACCGAAACCGAAACACTGCCCTGCGCCGGATACCCAGTCCGCGGGTCCATGATGTGGGCGTAAATCTTGCCTTCCGCCCGGAAAAATTTCTCGTAGCTGCCGGAGGTCGACATCGACATGTTTTTCAGCCAAACCTCCGCCAGCGTCTTACGGTTATCCCACGGGTCCTTGATCTTCACCGGCCAGCCCCTGGGCTCATCCGGGGGCGCACCCATTCCGTAGATGCTGCTGCCCGAACCGGCTACCAGGGCGACCTGAACGCCGTTCTGTCTCAAAACTTCCACCATGCGGTCGACGGCGTACCCTTTGCCAACCCCGCCCGGGTCCATTTCCACACCGGGACGATCGAACCGTACCGTCTGGCCGGCGGGGTCCAACCGGATGTGCCGGTAACCCACCTTGGCGAGCGCCGCGGCGATTTCCGGTTTGTGGGGCAGGTGGCCGCTCGCCTTATAGAATCCCCAAACCTTCATCAACGGTCCCACCGTGATATCGAACGCGCCTTCACTCTCCCGGCTGTACTCGACGCAGGCCGAAAGAAGCTGGAAAAGCTCCGGCAGAACCTTGACTGGCTTGCTTGCCGCGTTTCTGTTGACCTCGCTCCACTGGCTTCCGGGCTGATAGTTCGAAAGCAGCTCGTCGAGCCGCCGAACTTCGTCGAACGCAGCGTCCACCGCCGCCTCCATTTTGACCCGGTCATACCCGTACAGGGCAATGGAATAGGTCGAACCCATGGCGTCGGCGCTCTTTTCGAGCCGCAGAAGTTCCTGCTGCCCGTAAGCCGCCGGAAGGGCCAACAGAAACAAAACTAACACATTTTGTTTGGTTTTAGGGCTAATTTTCGTCGCGCCCCCGTGATTTTCTTGCCCTTCGGAGCAGAAAGTCCACCCGGCTCTCGACGTCCGGATTCTTGTCCTGTTCAAAATGCAGCTCTGGGACGTGCCTGAGCTGCAATCGCGAAGCCAGTTCCTGGCGCAGGTACCCCGAAGCGTGTTCCAGGGCAGCCAGAGCGTGGTTCCGCCTGCGCTGGTCGCCGCGCAGCGCCACTTTGATGGCGGCGTGCCGGGAATCCGGGCTGACCTGGACGTCGGTCACTTCCACTTCCAGCAGGCGCGGATCTTCCAGCTCAAAGCCGATGATCTCGTACAGTTCCTCTTTGACCGCTTCGGAGACCCGTAATATGCGTCGTACGTCCATAAAAAACCGGAACCAGAATCGCTCCCTCACGGTCGCGGCTCGGATCTGAGCCGCGCGCGTCAGCAAGCGGTTTACCGCCGCCCTTTACTCGATCCACTCCACCGTCGCTTCAACCAGCGCCGACCCCACCAGTCCCACAGCCTCTTCCTCGACGCCGCGCAGTACCTTTTCGGCATTCTCGCGATCGCTCGACACCGTCACCGCGGCGATGGTGGCCCGCTGCCAGAGATCCTGGTGGGCGATCTCCGCGACGGAGACGTTAAACTTGTGCCGCAGCCGGTCCTTCAGACTCTGCACGACATGCCGCTTCTCCTTGAGCGAATGCGAGCTATCGATCCGCAATTCGAGTGTCAGTACGCCGATTGCCGCCATGTTCTCAGGCGAATACCTCGGTGGCGACGCGTTCGGTCGCGAACGCCTCGATGATGTCGCCCTGCTTGAGATCCGCGAAGTTGGCCAGTGTGATGCCGCACTCCATGCCGATCTTGACTTCGCTGACGTCGTCCTTGAAGCGCCGCAGCGAACCGATCTTGCCGGTATGCACCACGACGTTGTCGCGCAACACGCGGCATTCGCTATCGCGCGGGATGGAGCCGTCGGTCACCTGGCAGCCCGCCACCGCGCCGACCTTGCTGATGCGGAACGTCTCGCGCACCTCGGCCTTGCCGCGATAGACTTCCTTGAACACCGGAGCGAGCAGGCCCGACATGGCCTTTTTCATCTCGTCGGTGAGATTGTAAATGATGGTGTGCAGGCGAACGTCCACCTTCTCCTGCTCGGCGACGGCCTGGGCCTTGCGGTCCGGCCGCACGTTGAACCCGATCACAATCGCATTGGACGCGGAGGCCAACAGGATGTCGCTCTCGGTGATGGCGCCCACGCCGGAGTGAATGACGCGCACCTTTACCTTGTCGTTGGACAGCTTCTGCAAGGTCTCCGTGAGGACTTCCGCCGAGCCGCCCACGTCGGCCTTGAGGATGATCGGCAGTTCCTTGACTTCGCCGGCCTTCATCTGTTTGTGCAGTTGTTCCAGGGTGATGCGGCTGGATTTGGCGAGCAGGGATTCCTTGAGGCGCTGGTCGCGGAAGTTGACGATCTGTTTGGCTTTCGCCGTGTCCGTGACTACCTGGAAATCGTCCCCGGCTTCGGGCAGCGAATCCAGACCCAGCACTTCCACCGGGGTGGAGGGCTCGGCCTTGCGGATCTGCCCGCCGCGATCGTTTTGCATGGCGCGCACCTTGCCAAATACGGCGCCGCAGATGAAGAAATCGCCCACGGCGAGGGTTCCGTTGCGCACCAGTACGGTGGCCACCGGGCCGCGTCCGCGGTCGAGCTGGGCTTCGATCACCGTGCCCATCGCCGGACGGCCGGGGTTGGCCTTGAGGTCCAGCATGTCGGCCACCAGCAGAATCATTTCGAGCAGGAGGGGCAGGCCCTCCTGGGTGCGCGCCGAGACGGGCACCATGACGACATCGCCGCCCCAATCTTCGGGGAGCAGCCCGCGGTCGCTGAGTTGCTGCTTGATACGCTCCGTCTGGGCGTCGGCTTTATCGATTTTGTTGATCGCCACCACGATCGGCACGCCGGCCGCCCTGGCGTGGTCGATGGCTTCCAGGGTCTGCGGCATGACGCCATCGTCGGCCGCCACCACAAGCACGACGATGTCGGTGACCTTGGCGCCGCGGGAACGCATGCGGGTGAAGGCTTCGTGGCCGGGAGTGTCGATGAAGACGATCTTGCGCCCCTTCATCTCCACCTGATAGGCGCCGATGTGCTGGGTGATGCCGCCGGCCTCGCGTCCCGCCACGTTGGCGACGCGAATGGCGTCGAGCAGCGACGTCTTACCGTGATCCACGTGGCCCATGATGGTGACCACGGGGGCGCGCCGCACCTGATCCTTCGTGTCTTCGGCTTCTTCCACCGACTGCATGGCTTCGATTTCGTAGCTCACCGTTGCGGTGGAGGCGCCGAAATCGCGCGCGATTTCCGTGGCCAGCTTGGCGTCCAGGGTCTGGTTGATGGCCACGAAAATTCCGCGGTCCATGAGTTTTTTCATTACCAGATTGGCCTTCACGTCGAGCTTTTCAGAAAGCTCTTTGACGGTGATGCCCTCGGAGATGGTGATCTCGCGACTGATCGGCGGAGGGCCGGATTCCACATGGCGGCGCTGCGGCCGCAGAACCTTCTCTTCCTCCACGCGCTCGCGCTGCTGGCGGACCGGGCGCTGGCCCGGACGTCCGCGTGCCGGCTCCACCGGAGGCGGCGCCAACCCGGGTTCGACGCGGGTGCCGCGCGAGGTGGGATGCTGTGGCCGGGGACCGGCCGGACGCGAAGGAGGCATGCCCGGACGCACGCCCGGCTTGGCCACCATGGGCTGGCCGGGACGGATGGGTCCGCGATAAATCGGTTGTCCGGGGACCGGAGCGCTGGGCGCCTTGGGAATTCCGGGACGCGGCTGCGCCGGCTGCTGCGGCATCACAGGCGGCCGGGGCGCGGTGAGCTTGGCAACCAGATCCGCGCGCGGCGGCACGACGGGCCGCGCTGCCGGCTGACCGGCCAGCGGGCGCTGCGGCGCCATGGGCATGGAAGGCGACCCGGGACCACTGGGACGCGTCCCTTCCGTGCGCGGCGCTTCGGAGCGCGCGTGCTGCGTGGGACGCGGAATCACTTGTGGACGCTGCTGTTGCGGTAAAGCGGGGGCGGGCGCCGTGGGGAACGGCTGTCGCGGTCCGGAAAGCACCTGCCCTGGCCGCGGCGCGGAGGGCAGCGGCTTGGCGGCCGGCATGCTGGGACGGCCGGGGGCGAACTGGGCTGCCGGTGGAGTCTGCGGCGCGGGCGCGGCGGGTTGCGCCGGCGGCGCGGCTGTCACGTGCGGCGCGGGCGCCGCCGGCGCGGGATGGGTAACGTGCGCCGCGGGCGCCGCCGGTGTGGCGTGGGGCGCTTCCGGCCGGGCCGGCGGATGCGCTCCTACCGGCGGATGAATCGGGCGGCCCGCCAGCGGCGGGCGGATGGGCCGTGGCGCCTCTTCCAGCGCCGGCTTCTCTTCTTTCGGGACGGGAGCGCTTTCGGCGGCCGGCGGCAGTACGGGCGCCGGGTGTTTTGGCGCTGCCGCAACGCCAGCCGTTTCGGGCGGGGTCTCGTGGCCTTCCTCGCCGTGTTCCTCGTGCGCCTCGCTCGCGGAGTCGTCCGCGTTGGGATCGTGCACGTAGTCCGGGATGTCCTGTCCGTAGTACTGACGCAGCTTGATGGCCACGTCTTCATCGATTGAGCTGGAGTGCGTCTTTTTTTCCGAGACGCCCAATTCGGGGAGCCGTTCCAGTATTTCGTGAGCCTTGACTTCCAACTCCCGCGCCAGCTCGTTGATACGAATCTTCTTCATAGAGAAAGCTATCTGCTTCTTACCCGCGGAGACACACTACTCGCCACTACTATTGTGCGGTACACTCTCCGCACCTGCACCTTCGGCATGATTGTGAGGAGAACCCGCGTCCTCCATGGTACCAAACTGTTCCACGGTCTCCGGACCCTCGCCGGACACCACTTCCGCCGCTGCCGAGCCCGGTTCCAACGGTTCTTCCGCGCTCGCAATGCCGCCCTGCTCCCCGTTGCCTTCGGCCGCTTCCGCCTCAGGCTCCGGCTGCTCATCGCGGGCTTCGTGGGGTTCGTGGGGTTCGCCCACTTCGCCCACTCCGCCCACTTCGCCCGCCGCCTCACTCGATTCGGAATCCTCCGGCTCGGACGCAGCGGGACCACCTT
Organism: Candidatus Solibacter sp.; assembly: GCA_017883355.1. Taxonomy (GTDB): domain Bacteria; phylum Acidobacteriota; class Terriglobia; order Bryobacterales; family Bryobacteraceae; genus Solibacter. The sequence goes on along the minus strand of JADGNS010000072.1, from coordinate 1,193 downwards.
CCGTGCCAGGATCTTCAAACTGGCTGTAATACGCCACCACGGCCGCCTGAATGAACTCGACCGAGGCCGGATCGATGCCGGGAATTTCCTCGAGCTCCTCGGGCGTCATGGTGCCCAACCGTTCGATGGTGCCGACACCGGCTTCCAGCAGCTTTTCCGCCACCGCGTCGCTCATCCCGTAGTCCAGCAGCACCGAAACCGGCGCGCCCGGGGCCACCAGGGCGGCCATCTGCGATTCCACTTCCTGGCGCTTCTCTTCCTCGCTCTTGATGTCGATCTTCCATCCCAGCAGTTTTGCCGCGAGGCGCACGTTCTGCCCCTTCTTGCCGATGGCGAGCGAGAGCTGCGAATCGTCGACGATCACTTCCATGTGCTTCTCGAGCGCATCGACCACCACAATCCGGCTGACCTTCGCCGGGCTGAGCGCATGGGTCGCAAACACCACGGGGTCGTCGGAATACTCGATGATGTCGATCTTCTCGCCGCGCAACTCGCGGATGATGGATTGCACGCGCATGCCCTTCATGCCCACGCAAGCGCCCACGCTGTCGACATCCCGGTCGCGGCTCTGGACGGCGATCTTGGTGCGCTCGCCGGCTTCCCGCGCGCATCCCTTGATGGCCACCGTGCCGTCGTAAATCTCCGGGACTTCCTGTTCGAAGAGGCGCATCACGAGTTCCGGCGCCGCCCGCGATACCAGCACACCCGGCCCCTTACTGGACTTGTCGACCAGCTTGATCACGCAGCGCACGCGGTCTCCCACGCTGTAGCCTTCCAGGCGCGACTGTTCCTTCTTGGGCAGCTTGGCTTCCGTCTTGCCCAGGTCCAGCATGTAGTCCGGACCTTCCACCCGCTTGATGGTGCAGTTGACCAGTTCGCCGGTCCGCCCCGAATACTCCTGGAATACGGTATCCCGTTCGGCCTCGCGAACCTTCTGGAAGATCACCTGTTTGGCGGTCTGGGCGGAGATGCGTCCCAGCGCGTCGGTGTTTTTCGGAATGCGTACTTCGCCGCCGATTTCGATTTTGGAATCGATCCGCCGCGCTTCGCCCATCGTCATCTCGTGCACGGGATCTTCTACGGTTTCCACGGCCTTCTTCAACGCATAGAGCTTGATCGCGCCCGTCTTGGGATCCATGTCCGCGATGTAATCTTCGTTGGTGCGATAGTGCTTCCGAGCGGCAATCAGCATG